>NZ_JADNQW010000004.1 GCF_015709455.1 Methylosinus sp. H3A | reverse complement strand
TCCCCGACATAGAGCACGGCATCGCGCTCCGCTTCAATGTCGACGCCGTAGCTCGTAGCTAGGACGCGACGTGTCATGGCGAGCTTGTCATAGCCGCCGAGCCACCCCAGCACCCACAGATTATTGTCCGTCACATCGGCTCCGGCGGCGCGTATCGCGGAAGAGATTGCGGCGCGCGCATCAGCGTCTTCTGGCCGCGCGAAGGCGATGCTCGTCAACCGGAAGGGCTGATCCTCGGCGAAAGTGGCGCCGGGAATGGCGGCAAGAACATATTGCGCGATCTCTGCGAGGCGGTCCGACACGGCGGGCCGTTCATCCGCACCGTGCCAGAAGGTGCGCACGACACCGCGGTCTTCAGCCCGCTCGAAAAAGAATCCGCCGTTCTCGCCGATGACGCCATCCACCGGCCACATGCGGGCCATCTGATCGCACCACCCGGCGGGCGCCGCGGTAACAGGGATCACCTTCACGCCCGCTCTCTGAAGGCGTTCGAGCGCATCATACGTGCGTGCGCCGAGTCGGCCCCGAAAGGTGAGGGTCTCATCCATGTCGGTCAGGACAAAGCGGACGCTGCGAAATGCCGAGATGTCGGCTTCGGCTAAAGGCCTCATAGCTTTCTCCAGTCTGGCCCAACAAAAAGGCCGGTTTCGCAGGCTCTTCGAGAGCCCCGCGGCTAAGACCTTCAGCTTCGGCACGGGAGCAATGATCTCAGAGCCGCCTCGGTCCCGTGAACCAATTCTACGCTCTAGCAGCATAAGTATCGAGAGCCCAGCTGTCGCGCGTCTCGTCCTCTCGCGAGATTTGCGACAGAACGCACAATTTCATATCGTTCGGCAGCAGGGCTATCATCACGTATTGCGTATAACCAAAGGAGTTCGAATGTCGAACGATAAGGAAATGGTGGGCGCGCTCGCGGAGCGAAAAACGTCGCTGCTCGAGGAACTGCACATCGTGCAGGAGGTCATCAGTAGGATCAAAGCCCGCTCCGACGCAGACGCAGCATGGGTTGCTAAGCTCGAAGAATGGCATGCAGATCTGCTCGCATTAATCGAGAGCATCCCGAAACCGGAATAGAGTCCTATTCATGACGGCGCTGTTCAAAGGCTGGCGAGCGTAGCATAGGTCGCTGAAATGACGTAGGATTCGGTTGTTAATGCCAACCCTTTCCGCTTCCACCGGCCAGCCGCGCTCGCCATGACGGACGATACGTTTTCCGTCTTCTCCTTTCCAGCCGTCACAGGGCAAGAAAGTCACAGCTGCTTTCAATGGCGGACGCATCTCCTCGGAGGGCGGCGTCACGCTGCTCGCTATCGTCGAGCGCCGGATCGGCATCGCCGAACGGCTGGCGCGCTGCTTTCCCGATCGCCGTCATCCCGCACGCAGCACCCACACGCTCGCCGATAGGATCCGCGCCCGCATCTTCGCGATCAGCTGCGCCTATGGGGACGCCAACGATCGACTTTCTGCGCTCCACCCCGGCGTTCAAGCTTGCCTGCGGACGCGCGCCATAGCCCGCGATCTTTGCTGGCAACCGACGCTGCCGGGGCTCGAGAACGCGCCCGCTCTGCGCAACGTGATCCGCGATGCAACGCCTTCGTGCGGATCACTCTATCGAAGAGCTGGAAGCAGGTTGGATCCTGGAAGATAATCTCGCCATGCGTAAGCCGATAGAAATGTTCGGTGGTAAGATGTACAAGACCCATCGCGTTTACGAAATGCGCCTTAATCTGCGGCGGAAAGCGGTGGCGCTTCTAGCTGATCGGGGGCTCGCTCATCCAATCCGTATCGCCCAGAATTGCCTACACAGAAGTTAACCTGACATCGCCCTCGCCACGTCTCCAGCGGCGTGGTCCCACTCTAAATATTATTCTCCGTTCAATGATGCTCGTGATGGTCTTGGCCGGAAGGCCTCGCCGCAGGAGTTTTCGTGCTCTTCATTCCTTCATGCCGCGACGCATCTGCCGGTCGACCGTCGACGTCGTGAGCCACGGTTCCTTCCGGAAACTTGTACGGACCCGGATCCTTATAGTCGTTGCGCGCCAGTCCCTCTCGGATTTTCATGAGCGTGAACATGCCGCCCATTTCGATAGGCCCGAATTGGCCCGTTCCGGTCATCATGGGAAGCGCATTATCCGGCCCAGGCATGTGCATCGACGCCATGTCGCCCATCCCTGACGAGCCCATGGGCATGTAATCCGGAACCAGTTTGGTAATCGCTTTGACAACTCTGGGGCTCTGTTTCGCTCCGATGAAAGTTCTCAAATCATGGCCCATCGCATTCATCGTGTGATGCGACTTGTGGCAATGCAGAGCCCAGTCGCCCGGGTTGTCTGCGACGAGTTCGAAGGCGCGAGTCGTTCCGACAGGGACGTCGACAGTCGCTTCGGGCCTTTGAGCAGACGGAGGAATCCAGCCCCCATCCGTGCCGGTGATGTAAAAATGGTGGCCATGCAGGTGAATCGGATGATTAGTCATGCTGAGATTGCCCATCCGCACGCGCACCCGATCGTTCAAGCGCACGACGAGCGGATCGATGCCGGGAAAGACCCGGTTGTTGAATGTCCACATATTGAAGTTCGTCATCTCCACGACCTTGGGCACATAGGTCCCCGGATCGACGTCATAGGCGCCGAGCATGAACACGAAATCGCGATCGACCCTATGCCGCTCGGGATCGCGCGGATGCACGACGATCATTCCCATCAAGCCCATCGCCATCTGCACCATTTCGTCCGAATGCGTGTGGTACATGAAGGTCCCGCTTGTCTTCAGCTCGAATTCATAGACGAAGGTCTTGCCCGGCGGAATGTGAGGCTGCGTGACGCCGGCCACGCCGTCCATGCCGTTCGGCAACAAGATTCCATGCCAATGGACCGAGGTCGGTTCCGGCAGCTTGTTCGTCACGAAAATGCGGATTTTATCGCCTTCGACAGCCTCTATGGTCGGACCCGGCGATTGGCCGTTATAGCCCCAAAGATGCACGTTCATCCCGGGCGCGAACTCGCGCACGACCGCTTCCGCGACGAGATGGAACTCTTTGACGTCCTCCTTCATGCGCCATGGCAAGCTCCACCCGTTCAATGTCACGACGGGTTGATATTGGGGGCCATTCGAAGGGTAGAGCGGAGGCTGTGTCTCCGCGCTCGTCGCATAATGGGCCTCCGGAATGCTCGCCGCCTGCGCGCGGCCGCTCAGGGCGGCGACGCTCACAAATCCAGCCGCGGCGCCGATGAAGTTCCTTCGAGACATCATTGTTTGTCTCCCCCTCATGCGTCACTGGCCGAACGCGTCCATCCGCGATACGGACGCCTCTTCGACTCGTGTTTCGACGCCGCCGATGACCGCGGCCCGAAGATCGGCATTGGCGAGCCAGAAATCGCGTTTGGCTTCGATCGCCGCGATATTCGCCATTATCCTCTGGCGCACCTCGGCGAGCAGCGGGAAGACGTCGATCAGCATCGCATTGTAGCGCCGCAGGCTCTCATCCGTGATGATTTTGCGCAGCGGCAAAATCTCGCGCTGATAATGATTCGCTACGTCCCATGCGGAGCGATAGGTTTGATACGCCAAGCGCGCTTCCGACCGAACGTCGACGGCCTTCGCCGCGAGGCGGTTGAACGCCTGCATAAAGTTCTGCTCCGCCTCGCGCGTGCGCGCCTCGCCAAAGTCGAAAATCGGAATTTCGATCGTGGCGCCGGGGCCAAAAACCCTGAATCGAACACGCTCGGTGTCGATCGTCCCGTCGCTCGAAACTCTGGTGACGATTTCCCGAGTATTCTTGTAGATGCCGGACAATTGGAAGACATTGACGAAGCGGGTCGCTTCGACGAGCCCGTACGACTTTGCGAGTGCGTCGAGGTCTACGCCTGCCATGAAGAGATCGGGGCGACGCGCCACCGCTTCCTGCTCGATCATGGGCACACTGTTTGGACGAGAGGGCGGTACCGGCAAGGAGCCGGGAAGTTTGAAATCGAGATCGGCGCCCCACAGGCCCAGCGACCGGATCAGCTGCTCGCGCTCCACGATCGCGCGCTGGCGAGCCTTTGCGAGTTGAGCAGTAAGATCGGCGTAGAATACTTGCTCGCGCGCCTGATCGAGCTTGTTCATCGCGCCGGTTTCGCCCATGGCTCTGGCGAGCTGCGCGGCCGATTCGGCCGTCGAATTCGCTCTGGCGAGAAAAGCGACGAGCTCCTGCGCCGCGACGGCGCGATAATAGTCTTTGCGCGCTCGGGTCGCGAGCCGGAGCGTTTCCTCGGCGGCGCGCAGCTGCGCCTGATGAAATCGATCTGCAGCGATCTCCGCCCGCGCCGGCAAAGTCGCCAATGCGAGAATATCGGCGGCGATAATCGCCTCGAGCTCCAATTTCAGCGGTCCGGCGATCCGCGAAATGGAAAAGCTCGGGTTTGGCGGAAGGATCGCTTTCACCATCGCCGCTTCCGCAGAACCCAATGCATTATACGCCGCTTGGAGGCCGCGATTCTCGAGCAGGGCGATCTGCACCGCCGAGTCGGCGGTCAGCGCTCGCGAGAGCAGAAGCTCGACACGAGCCCGAGCTGACGCGGCGTCGTCCGGCGTGCGGATCGCGAGCACATCTTTTTCGAGCGCGCTGCCAGCGACGCTCGCGACAATGCTCATGCCGCCGTCATCCGAAAAACCGACGCAAGCAGAGAGCGTTTACCCCGGCGCGCAGCCTCTGGCAGCTCCGCCACCGTCGTAGCGTCCGGGGAAAGCACGGGAGTTGCTTCAATGCTCATGCTCCGAACCGCCATGACGCGCTTGCTCCGATGATCGGGCCAGTTGCGCATTCTGCTCTTTCCAGGAGCCCGGCTGGACCGGTCGTTGGCTGACGTACGAACCGATGGTGGATCGATAATGTGTTGCGGGCGCAGGCGCTCCGACGTCGAACGGTTCAGGGGTAACAAACGGCGGCAGAATGGGCGAGCAGCCATGAACTGTTCCAACGATCAACGAAACAGCGCCGAGCTTCTCGAGGACGCAGATAAGGAATAAATTTCGTGGCCACGGCTTAGCGGCGGAAGTCTGTGCGCGCCACGACATTGAGAGGCCTCGGTCGCAAGGGATTCTTACGCTGGCCACCGAATCACTTCGAAAAACGTTAACTCGCTCATGCGGGGAAAAGCTATTAGTTGCTTCACGCTCCCTCGGACGGCGCGTCGGCAGGCGCGCTCTGAAGAACCGTGTCATGCAGGGTATAGCGATTGGCTCGTTCGTCGTGACCTTCTTTTTTGATACGCCGTTTCCTCGCATCGCTATCACGCCGGTGGCTCCGGATATTTCGTCCGCGGGTGGCAAGCATTCGTCAGTGGCGACGAGCATAGTCTGAAAAGCGCCCACCATGGCCCGAACGTGCCCGGCGATGCCATGATGGGTTGAAATGCCGAAGCTTCTGATCGGCGCCGGAATCGTTTCGATCGTGGTGGGGCTCGTGTGGCTCGTCGAGCAGTTCGGCCTCAGCCGCCTGCCCGGCGAGTCGAACACGGCGACTTCCGCCTCTATATTCCCATTACGACCTCGCTGATCGTCAGCCTCGCGCTGAGCGTCGCATTCTGGTTTGTCAATCGATCTGGTTTGTCAATCGATGGCCTGCCGTTCCGAATGCGGCGATCTCCGCCCCATTGTCTCTGAAGGGTTCTCCGATGGCCCATGAGCACGCACACCACCACTGGGATGAGGAGCGCGCGCCTGCGCCTGCGGGGGTTGCGGTGCAATTATTGCCGATAGCTACGCGATGGGTCCGGCAGTTCGTTAGGATCAAGCAGCGAGCACCGCACTCCAGATTTCGGGCGCAGTCGTCCCGGCGGCTCTAAATCTGCTCAGCGCGAATTGACCCTTCCTGATGCGATGCATGAGTTCGACGCCGGCGATCGTGATCGCCGCATGGCGGAATCGCTTGAACCCGAGCATCGGCCCCAAACGAAGCTTGATGGATCGGTGATCCTGTTCAATGAGGTTATTCAGGTATTTCGATGATCGAATTCGAGTCCGTACGCCGCCTCGATGCTGTGCGAGAAGTTCACGCGCCGCCCGATGTGACGCCTGATATCCGTCGAGAGTGATTTTGCGCGGCGGCCGTCCGTGGCGCGCGAACGCACGACGGAAAAACGCTTTGGCGGCGCCGACATCTCGCTTCGCGCGCAGCAAAAAATCCACTGTCTTTCCCGCCTTATCGACGGCGCGGTAGAGATAGACCTAGTGGCCCTTGATTTTGACGTAGGTCTCATCGACGCGCCACGATCCGCCGACTTGGCGCGCGAAACGATTCCATCGCTTTTCAAATTCCGGAACGTAGCGCTGAACCCAGCGCATGATGGTCGTATGGGCAACCGACAAGCCGCGCTCCGCCATCATTTCCACGAGGTCTCGGAAGCTGAGCTTGTATCGCAGATACCAGCGCACACAGAGAACGATGATTTCGCGGTCGAAATGGCGTCCTTTGAAAAGATCGTTCCACGCTCAGCATGCCCATAACCCCAGAGTCCGGTTCCGCCCTCCGACGGATTATGTCCCGCTCACGCCGTTCGCACCAGAACCATCAGGCCAACGACGGACCCCGCCACTGCACGAAATCACCCGGGCGGGATCATTCCGTTACAGGGGGGCGAGATCATCTCGTAATCGGGGGGCGCCATCATTCCGTTATGGGGGGCGCCTTCATCTCGTTTTAGGGGGGCGCCTTCAGTCGGAATCACCAATCAAGACCATCGCGGGGCAGGAGCAGACCAAATTCAGAGGCCGCGAGCGGGTCGGCTGGGCATTCACCTTCGCGGCCGCCGCCCACAATCTGGTGCGGCTGCGAAAACTGATGGCGGCGCCGACATGAGCACGCCCACCGGCTGCAAGCTCATCGATTGCTGGCGGATCTCCGACGAACGGCTGCGCAGGCAGCGCGCGCCGGCAGAGCAGACCGGATCGCCGCCGGCGAAATCGGATTGATCGACAGTGGTACTCGATCCAGCGTGCAACAAGACGTGATCCGTTTAAATTGACAAAATGCATCGACTTGATGTCAATGCTCCGAGCGTCGATCTCTCTTCGTTGATCGGCGGGTTCGGGGTCTTCGCGGCCCAAGACACGGCAGTGCGACGCAAAACGTGCTGCAACCGCGGCCGAGTACGCATCTTGTGGTTGAAACATCGAAGTGAGACATCTCGTGGCGACGCCCCGACAACTGCATATCAACGTCAATGTTCTTCGTTGCAGCAGTCATCAAGGATCCTGGCGCGCGCTCGACGTGCGACCGACCAGATATATCACCGAGGTAAGCAAGGGGCCGTTGCGAGCGCCCCGCTCGCCACATGGCGGACCGCTTCTTGTCCAGGCCGGTGGCACCGAAAGCGGGCACAATCTCGCAGCGCGCTATGCGGACGCTGTTTTCTCCGTCGCACAGGCGACGCGGCCACCCCGGACCAACTCGCAGGCTGGCTGCGGGTCGGCCCAGCCGACCTTGATCTCGACAAGCCGGCTCCGGAACACGTTCTCACCAAGGTTACGCAGTGGCACATGTCGGTCGGCTTCGCACAGGCCATGATTTCCCTATTCCTTGATTTCCCGATTGAAGGATCGATACGTCTCCGATCGCGACACACTGTGCAACTAGGCGTCGGACATCGTCACGTTGTCGGCATGCCCGAGCAGTTCGCAGATGCGATCGACCTTCGGTCCACAAAGGGCGCGGCGGACGGATCCAATATCATCTACGATGTTTATGCGTCGAGGTTTCAAAGCTTCGTCAATCACGTAATCCCAATACTGGAACAACGTAGAGTGTTCGGCAAAGAATACGGGGACAAGACCCTGCGAAGGCGCTGTGGCTTGATACGACGCCCCAGCATCCACGAGCAGAAGCAGAAACGCCGCTCGATCGCATGACACATTTTCACGCATTTTCCCGAACATCGTCGGTGGCGGCCGCCGAAGCTTCATCCTCACGAATAGACGACTATCGCGACATGTCCACTCCCTCTATATGGCAGTCCTTAAAAAGACTCGGGCCGTTTTTCTGGCCCTATCGACGTCGATGGGGCTTCGCGCTCGCGTCGCTCGTTTCCGCGCATGTCGTTGAAGCGAGCTTTCCTCTCTTGCTGAAAGAGGGCGTGAACAGAATCTCGAACGAGCGATTCGATCTGACAATCCCGCTGATCGGCATTCTCGGGGTAGCAACCCTGCGCTACGCGGCCATTAGCTTTGGGAGAAGACGGAACGCTCTCGTGAGCGTCGATCTTGCCCGCGATCTGCGTTCGGAAGCTTTTGGCCATCTGCAAAGGCAAGGAGCGGAATTTTTCGCGACCTTCTCTCTCGGCGATCTGATGGCGCGCGCCACCAACGACATCGAATCGATCCGGCTTTTTTTTCGCGTCGCTCTTCAGCAACTTCTCGCCGTGGTCGCCGTCGTGACGATCGCGCCATTGTTCATGTTCGTTCAATCTCCGTTGCTGACGTGCTTAGTCCTGGCGGCAATGTCGGTCGTCGGCGCGCTATCCTGGGCTCTCGCCATATCCATTCGCAAGACGACGTCGGCTGTTTCGGCCCAGTTCGGCTCCCTGACAGATGAAGCGAGTCGAAGCTTTTCCGGGATCCGAACCATTCAGGCGCACGCGCTCGAGGACTCGCAGATCGCCCACTTCTCCATAGGAGCGACCTCTTATGCGATCGCCAACGTCGAAACGATGCGTTTGCGGGCGCAATTCGATTCCCTCATGACGGCAAGCGCCGGCGTGACAACTTTGCTCGTCGTCGGCGTGGGCGGCTCGCAAGTTCAAAGCGGAGAATTAACGCTTGGAGCCCTGACGGCATTTCTTCTCTACTCAGGCCTCATGCTCGGAGTTCTAAAGAGCAGCGGCAATGCGTTTTTTGCGCTGATGAAAGCATCGGCGGCCTGCGTTAGACTGTTTGAAATTCTGGATCGACTGCCGGAAATTGTCGATTCCGGCGAGACCGACGAGAATTTCGAGATCAAAGGCGGCATCGTCCTCGAGAATTTGACATACCGCTATCCCAATGGTCACCTTGCGCTTCGAGATATTTCGGCGACGATCGCGCCGGGAGAGTTCATCGTGATCGTTGGCCGGGTTGGCGACGGTAAGACCACCCTTTTGCGTCTCCTCGCGCGTCAGCTCGAACCGACGGGGGGCTCGATCTCCCTCGACGGATTCGATCTTCGACAAATTTCGTTGAAGCGTCTGCGCCAGGAGCTGACGTTTGTCAGACAGGATCCGTTTTTGTTTTCGACTTCATTCGCAGAGAATATTTCCTACGACATCCCAAACCGCGCGGAGGAGTCCGTATGGACGGCGGCGCGCGCAGCCGCGCTTGAAGAGACGATACGTCGCGGAGCCAAGGGGCTACAAACATCCGTCGGCGAAAAGGGCCTGACCCTATCCGGGGGGCAGAAGCAGCGAACCAGCCTGGCGCGCGGCATCATTCGTGGAACATCAGTCTTGTTCCTTGACGACTGCTTCTCGGCGCTCGACACGCAAACCGAAACACGCATTCTATCTCGGATAAGAGCCCTCAGACAGGGTGCGACAACGATCATTGTCACGCATCGCATTTCGACCGCTCGTCTCGCGGATCGCATCTTTGTCTTGGAGCGCGGTCGCCTGGCGGAAGCCGGCACCCACGACGAACTAAGGTCCAGTGGCTGTCTTTACGCGGAACAGCTGCGGCAACAAGAAGCCCGACCCGCGCCGGCCAACGGAGACGTCGAATGAACCCCTCCGTCAATATCCTCGCCGACACGCGCTCGCGCGCCAACCACGCGTCCGGAGCCCGCAAGCGACAGTCGACCGTCGCGCGGCTATGGCCCTGGATAAGACCTTTCAAACCTATCCTTATGAAAGGAGCGGTTTGCGCGTTGGTTAGCGCTTCCGCGGCCATTCTCGCGCCGGTCGTTGTTGGGCAGGTCATCGTTGATCGCATTTTGCTGGCGCAGCGTGCCACCCAGTCACCCGATTTCGGCCAGCAGGCGGCGACCGATTGGCTCGCCGCGGCATCGAACGCTCCGCCATTGTTTGCCGCCTGCGCGCTCGCAACTTTCTGGACTATCCTTGCTGTCGTATGCGGAAACATTTCCCAGCGTCTATTCGCGGAAGCGACCTATATGAGTCTTGGCCGCCTGCGGATCGCGTTGTTCGAGCGTGTCGAGCAGTTCCCGGCGTCCTATTTCGATCGCACGTCGATCGGACATGTGCTGACCAGGGTGATGGGCGACGTCGAGAGTCTGAGCGATCTTCTGACGGGTCTCGCCACGCTTGCCGGCGTTTTCGCGCCGCTCGTTATCGCAACGACTGTCATGCTTGGAGTCGATGCTCGCATGACCGCGCAACTCACGCCCATTGTCCTTTTGGCGGGACTCGCGAACTTTACCTTCAGACGCTTGACTGGCCGCCTCTATCACGACATGCGCGATATGTTGTCCCAACTCAACGCATATTTGCACGAAAACATTTCTGGAATCGAGATTGTTCAGTCGTCCGGCCGAGAGGAAATCAACTACGGTCACTTCGTCGCCCTCGCGGACAAGTCGAACATTTTCGAAGGCAGGGCGGCTCGGATCGAAACGAGCTATTATCCCTTCGTAGACAGCCTCTCCTATCTCTCGATGGGTCTAATTTTGTGGATCGGCGCGGAGCATGTCGCGACGGGTTCGTCGACATTAGGGTCGATTATTCTGTTCGTTCAATTCGGAGACATGCTGTTTCGTCCAATCGTGGCTTTCGCGGATCAGGCGAATAATTTGTTCCGAGCGCGGGCGGCATGTGAAAGGATATTCCAGCTGCTGGACCACGATGAGTCGTTGCGGTGTCCAGAAGTGTTCTCGCCCTTGCCGAGTTCTGTTCGTGGAAAGATCGAATTCAGGAATCTCTCTTTCCGATACCCGAGTGGCGCGGAAGTTCTCTCGCAAATCGACCTCACTGTGAATCCAGGTGAGAACATCGCCATCGTCGGTCCGACGGGCTCGGGAAAAACGACTCTATCGCGGCTCGTCTGCCGTTTCTATGATGTGCCGGACGGCTCGCTGTTCATCGACGACGTCGACATCATGCTGGTTGCTCCGTCCGACATTCGCCGACGCGTCGGGATCGTCTTTCAGGACTTTCACATTTTTGCGGGGACTGTTTACGAGAACATAGCTCTCGGCGACGAAAGTATCACTCTAGAGAAAGCGATGGCCGCCGCAAAGGCGGCCTGCGCCTTGCCGTTCGTGCGGGCGCTACCCCTAGGTTTCGACACCGTTCTCGGCGATCGCGGACATGATCTCTCGCAGGGTCAGCGGCAACTTCTCGCGCTCGCGCGAGTGATCGCGCGCGATCCGGAGATCTTGATTCTCGACGAGGCCACGGCGAACATCGATTTGGAGACGGAGGCGATTGTGCAGCGGGCCCTAGCAAAACTCAAGGAGGATCGGACGACGATCGTTATCGCGCATCGCTTGAGAACGATCCGTGAAGCGGACCGTATCGTCGTCCTGGACCGCGGCCGCATCATCGAGACGGGAACGCACGAGCGACTGGTCGCTGCGGATGGTCTGTATAAGAAGCTCTATGATCTGCAGAGGTGAATGGATGCCGGCTCCTTGCGCCGGCCTCCCTCCAAATCAAGAGGCTCAACCTGATTTCGCCAGCGCCACGTCATATCTGCCCTGGGGCCGGGCGAGGCCATAGTGCCCGCGAAGCGTTTTGCTTGTGTACTCCGTGCGGAACAGCCCCCGCCGCTGCAGCACAGGCACGACGTGGTCGACAAAAGCGGAAAGACCGGTTGGATAGACGTCGCAGAAGATATTGAAACCATCAGCGGCGCCCTCGTTGAACCACTCCTCCAGCGAATCCGCGATCTGTTCGGGAGATCCGACGATGCGGCGGTGTCCGGCGCCCTTATCGAGCACCTGCCTCAGCGTCAGCGATCTATCTCTCAGCAGCGACAACGCAGCGTCGGCGAACCCGCGCGATTGATGTTGCGGGTTCTCGAGATTACCGATACGCTCAATAGGAACTGGGCTGTCGAGATCGAGGTCGTCGGGATCAATGCCGAATCGCTTTGCGAATTGCTGGAGCGCTCTGGAACTGTCTAAGCCGGCGATTTCGTCGAGCTCGTTCTTTCGCTGGATCGCCTCCGTCTCCGTTCCGCCGATGATCAACGAGACCCCGGGAAGGATCGCGATTGTGTCCGGATCGCGGCCAAATCGCCGCGCCCGCTCCTTGATGTCGGCGTAAAAGGCACGCCCCTCTCCAAGCACCTGCAAGGCGGCGAAAATAGCTTCCGCATAGCGCGCAGCGAAGTCGCGGCCTTGCTCTGAGCCTCCCGCCTGCACCAGCAACGGACGGCCCTGCGGCGAGCGAGGGATCTGAAGCGGTCCCGCGACGGAAAAATCCTTGCCGACATGATTGATCTTGTGAATGCGTGACGCGTCGGCGAAGACACCTTTCTTGCGATCGCCGATCAGCGCCCCGTCCTCCCAGCTGTCCCACAGGGCAGTCGCGACATCCACGAATTCAGCGGCGCGCCGATATCTGTCATCGTGGACTGGCAGCTTGTCCAGGCCAAAATTCTGCGCGGCGTTCTCGGCCATGGTCGTCACGAGATTGAGGCCGATGCGTCCACGGGTGACATGGTCAAGCGACGCGAATGTGCGGGCGACATTGTAGGGATGGCTGAAAGACGTCGACACCGTCGCGATAAATCCGATGTGTTCGGTGACGGCCGCCATGGACGCCACTGTCACCACGGGGTCGATGACGCCGAACCCCGGCCCCTCCCCGATATTCGGGCCGATCGACACCTGATCGGCCAGGAAGACCGCGTCGAGAAGGCCGCGCTCGGCGATCCGAGCGACTTCGTGATAATGCGCGACGTCTAGATGGCCGAAGGGGCGCCCCTCTGGCGATCGCCAGGCGCCAGGATGCGAACCTGGATTGATCACATTCGCAACGTTGATATGCAGTAGCCGCCGACCCATCACGCCTCTCCCCTTTAATTCAAGAAACCGGCCACGTCTCGGCGCGACCGCTTGCTCGCGTTATCCCTCTCACGCCTATATATTGAATATGATTTAGTTAGCCGAGACTGCAACAAAAGCTGCGATTTATGGCTTATATAATACTATAAGTGCTATAGCACCGATAGAAATTAGGTCAATGTTTTTGTTGCTCGACGCCTTGATTGCGCCAAACGGATTTCACGGATTCATCGATCGCGCCAAACCACGCGAACACGCCCAAATGCCGATAGAAGACGGTGTTTGCGAAGGGCGCTCTCCTGTCGTTTGGCACAGCCTTACGCGCTCTTCGCAAAACCTGGGCGTTTTTCAGTCTCGGCGGCTCCGACGAGACACACGCGGATTGCGCCCGCCAAACTTGGCTTGGATGCCGAAGTCAAATCCTCCGCCCAAATCACGGTTCACGATATTATGCGCGTCTCAGGTGGTGGAAAATCACTGAAGCTCGCACTCTTCCATGGCTTTGTTGCCAACACGATAGACGCGCGCTGCGCGCCCCTCCAACTCAGATGCCGTCGGTTCGTCAAGGGCCGCCCGCGCTGGCGCGTCATGCGTCGCGACGAGGGCCGGAATGGCATCGAGCAATGCGCGCGTATAGTCATGCCGAGGATGCCGGAATACACTGACCACGTCGCCAGATTCGACAACCCGCCCATCCTTCATCACCAAGACGTGGTCGCTCATGCGCTGGATGATACCGAGGTCGTGGGAAATAAACAGGTACGCGATGCCCAACCTGGCTTTCAAATCGGTGAGCAGATCGAGGATCTGCGCTTGCACGGACACATCGAGCGCGGACACGGGTTCATCGCAGATGATCACCTCCGGGTTTGGCGCAAGAGCGCGGGCTATCGCGACGCGCTGGCGCTGTCCGCCGGAGAGTTCGATGGGGCGCCGGGTTAGAAGACAGGCGTCCAGCCGCACCAGTTCGAGCAATTCCACCGCTCGGCTACGGCGCTCCTTGCCCGCGCTATAGCCGGCGACTGCCAAGGCCTCGCTTATCACCTTTTCGACGGTGTAACGGGGATCGAAGGAACTCAGCGGATCTTGAAACACGACCTGAACTCGTCGCCTCTCCGTCTGCTTTTCCCTGGTGGTGAAGTTACGCCAGTCTCGACCGCGCAGCAGCACTTCGCCGGCATCCTGCTGGTCCAGCCCTAAAATGATCCGTGTGAGGGTCGTTTTCCCCGATCCAGACTCGCCGACTACGCCCAGAGTTTCTCCAGACAGCAGGGAAAAAGACACGTCCGACACGACAGTGCGCTGCTTGTGATCCACCCCCACGAAGCTTTTCGTCAAGCCTCGCGCTTCAATCACAGGCTTTTCTCCGCCTGCCGACGCCGGTCGACTCGCCACGGGAGCCCTTGCATGCACGGATGACGAGGCGGCAAGCAGCTTCTTCGTGTAGGGATGACGGGGGTCGCCCAAAACCGCCTCGCTTGGGCCTTGCTCAACGATTTCGCCATTCCACATGACGGCGATCCGATCCGCCAGGCGAGCCGCGACAGCCAAATCGTGGCTAACGATCAACAGCCCTGTCTTTGGCGTGCGAAAGGCCTGTAATAGATCCAGTACCTGAGCCTGCACCAAGGCGTCGAGCGCCGTCGTCGGCTCGTCAGCGAGCAGCAATTCCGGGCCGCAGGCGATGGCGGAAGCGATCAGCGCGCGCTGACGCAGGCCGCCGGACAATTGGTGCGGGTATTGGCGCGCCCGCAGTTCCGGTTCGGGAACGCCGACGGATTGCAACAATTCGATGACCCGTTCATGTCGTCCCGCGCGAGACAGATCGCGGTGCAGCCGCAACGCTTCGTCGATTTCGCGCCCTACCGGACGCAGCGGATCGAGCGAACCAAGGGCGTCCTGCAGAATGAACCCGATCCGCCCTCCGCGAACCCGACGCCAGGTCGCGCCGCTAAAGGCGCGGATATCCTCGCCGCCAAATCGGAGCCGCTCCGCTGCGGATTCGGCGCCCGCCCCAACGAGTCCGACCAAGCTGCGGAGGGTGACGCTCTTGCCGGAGCCCGATTCCCCGATAAGCGCCAGGCTTTCTCCGCGATCGAGCGTGAAGGACACGTTCGTCACAGCCGGCTTCGAATGCCGGGCGAACCGAACCGTCAATTTCTCGACATCGACAAGATGGGTCATGCGCCCCGCCCCTCGGAGCGGCGGATCAGCGAGCGCCCCAAAATGGTGACGGAAAGAACCGTCAATGTGATGGTGACGGCCGGCGTGGCGGTCAGCCACCATGCCGTCATGATGTATTCACGGCCAACGGCCAGCATGGCTCCCCAATCTGGCGCAGGTGGCGGCGCCCCCAGACCCAGATAACTAAGAGCCGCCGCGGCGGATATCTTCCAGCCGACCTCTATGGGCAGGATCACAAGCACCGGGCCGATGGAATTGGGGAGCACATGGCGCAAGGACACCAACCAGGACGGAATGCCGAGTGTGCGGGCGGCCTCGACAAATGGGGCATTACGGATCACCAGCACTTGCGCGCGCACCTGTCTCGCTCCTCGAGGCACACCCGCGACGCCTAAAGCTAGTAGCAGATTGAGCACGCTGTTGCCCCAAAAGCTCACGATCAGCAGCACCAGCAAAATTTCGGGAAAGGATTGAAGGATATCGACGAATCGCATCACCGCATTGTCGATCACGCGATGACTGAGGCCCGCGAGCAGACCTAGGACGATGCCCAGTGACACGGTGAGGATAGCGGCGCTCAGCCCGAGAAACAGGGACGAGCGGGCGCCGTAGACAATGCGTGTCGCCACGTCGCGGCCGTTCTCGTCCGTTCCGAACAGATGCTCCGCGCCGGGTGGGGAGAATGCGTGACGTGGATTTGTCGCGAAAGGATCGCCTGTTGCCAGCCATTCAGGGAAGCCGGCAGCGACGACCAGAAAGAGAATGAACAGAACGGCGAGCGCCAAGGCGGGATCCGGGAGAGGGCGCTTCATTAACGTTCGACTCGCGGATCGATCAAGACATAGATGAAGTCGACGATGATATTGATGACGACATTGATCAGCGTCACCAGCAGTGCAAGGCCGAGGACAAGCGGGATATCCTTGTTGCTGGTTGCATCTACCATAAGACGGCCCAGCCCCTGACGGTTGAAAACCGTTTCCACCACGACGGCGCCGGAAAACAACCCGGCGAAGACCATGCTTGTCAGCGTAACCGTCGGGATCAATGCGTGACGCAGCGCATGCCCGGCGCGCACGCCGGTATCGGACAGTCCGCGAGCCAACGCGCTCAGGATAAACGGTTGCTCCAACGTGTGATCGAGCTCCCGTCGCAAGACCTGGCTGACGACCCCGAAAATGGGCAAGGCCAAGGTCACTGTGGGCAGCACCATCGCATTCCAGCCGTGAGCACTCGATACGGAAAACAAATGAAAGTGGAATGAAAACCCAAGCAACAGAAGTAGCCCGATGACGAATGACGGGATCAGAGAGAAGGCGAACTCTGGAAACGATGCCGCCAGCGTCAGCCAGTCGCCGCGCTTGGCCGTAGTCAACGAAACGATCAAGGACAGCGTCACCCCGACAATGGTTGCCAAAAGGGCGAGAGTCGCTGTCGCGCCTATCTGCTGGCCAATCAGCAATGTGACCGGAACGTGCAACCGGAACGATTCACCTAGGTCGCCGCGAACCAATCTCGAGATGTAGAGGTAGTATTGCTGGTATAAAGGCTTATCCAGCCCATACTCCGTTCGGACCTGCTGCAAGACAGCCGGTGTCGGCAGCGCATCGGGACCGCCTAGGATCATCGTAGCGGCGTCGCCAGGAGTGACGTTGATCGCGATAAAGATCAGAGTCGCCGTTCCCCACAGCACCACGAGGCCGGCAAGTAGTCTCGACGTCAGTCTCTTCAAGACTCTCATGGGGCGGGTTGCCGAAGCCAGATGGTTTCAAAGATCGGGGTCTCATGCGACGTATCAAAGATGACGCCTTGCACGCGTCGATGATACCCTACCATCGAGTAGAAGTCATAGACCGGCACGCCTGGCGCTAGATCGATCAACCTAGCCTGCGCCTGACTATAAAGCGATTTGAGGTTTTCGGGATCGCTGGCGTGCCTAGCGCTGGAGAGCAAATCGTCCAGCGCCGGATCGTCCAGACGCGCGGTATTCTGTCCGCCGCGGTTCTGGTTCGGAATTTGACTGCTGTGGTAATTTATATAAAGCGCGTCGGGCGTGTTGGTATGCCAAACGCCTGCCGTGATGGCCTGATAATTGCCGGTGGCGCGACGCTGCGTCATGACTGCCGCCGGAACTTGGACAAGCCTCAGGTTGAAGCCCACCTTTTTCAAGTCCGCCTGAATTTCAGTGACGAGCGGTGAGGAAGACGTACCCAAAGTTTGCGAGACAACGAGATCCGCTTGGAGCCGTTGTCCGTTTCGAGTGCGATAGCCCTCCGCGTCGCGTCCAGTCCAACCCGCTTCATCGAATAAGCGATTTGCCTCACCGGGATCATAGCGCAAGCCCTTCTCGAAGGACGGGTCGAAATATGGCGTGTTCTCCGCGAGGAAATTAGCGATCGGCTTGTATTCGCCGAAACCTGCGATGTGGACGATGCCTTCTCGGTCGATCGCGTGCGCTGTGGCCTTGCGAAGCCTGACATCGTCGAAGGGAAACTGCTTGGTGTTAAAAGCTATGGCCCTGGATGGGCACCCCATGCGCACGCGATTTTCCAATACTAGATTAGGGGCAGCGCGAACGGCGGTCGCGCTTTGAGGTGGAAGATCGATGGAGAAATCATACTCGCCAGAAGCCAGCGAATAATAGCGGATCGCCGCGTCCGACACGAATTCGATCTCGATCCGGTCCAGATAGGCGGGACCCTGATGTCCCATCAGCGGAGGAGACCATTGGTAATCGGGTCGCTTGACCAGCACCATGCCCCGCTGCTTCGCATAGCTTTCCAGCACGAACGGGCCCGACCCAACGGGCGCCTCCCCCAAGGTCTTTGGACGTTCCTTGATTGCCTTGGGCGATTCCATCGCCAGCCATGATTGCGCCAGGACGCTCAGAAACGGAGTGTAAGGCTCTCGCAGCTTTGCCTCGAAGACATACTCGCTCACGATGCGCCCGGTGTCATAGGGCGCGATATAGCCGCCAGCGAGCGGAGATTTCGTCGCCGGGTCGCGCATATGGTCAAGGTTAATCGCCACGGCTTCGGCGTTGAATTTCGCGCCGTCGCTGAAGGTGACATCGTCGCGCAGGTAAAAAGTATAGGTCTTGCCGTCGGGCGAAATAGTCCAAGACTTAGCTAGCCATGGCGTCGGCTGGCCCGTTTCGTTCAAGTAAACGAGATTGTCGTAAAGAATGCGGCCGAGCCATTGCGCATTGGCGGCCGAGATCGCATGAAGATCGAGGCTTCCTGTATCCGATGCCACGGAGATCCTCAGCGTTCCGCCGGATATTCCGACTTGCGACTCTCGATAGTCCGCGGAGGGGTAGGTCAGCGCCCGGCTGTTCGCGTCCGCAGCTTCTACCCTTGCGACGCCCCCTAGCACCAAAATGACTGCGGAAACGATCCTAGTTCCACGATCACAAATTGTCATTTGAGTTCCGCGAGGTTTAACTTGCCCCAACGACTATCGCAAAGCGCAAGCGCCTCCTGTCTAAAGGTCGGGCTGCCATGCCCAAAACCTCTCAGACAGGAGGTCAATCACGCGACGTCGCCGCTATCGCCGCGATAGCGGCTTCGTTCAATCATCGGTGTCGTCGTGGCTTCGACAGCGACGTGTTTCAGTGGCGCGTTCAGAAGGTAACTGCGAGAGCGACGCCTCCCATGATGGGATCGCCGACCGTGCCGCCGATAAGGCCGCCGCTGAGGAGATTGCCCTGAAGATTGGTGAAATAGCGCTTGTCCAGCGCGTTATGCACCCATCCGGTGAGCTTCCACTTTTCATCGTCGGTCTTCACGCCCAAGTTGAAGTTGAGCAGGCCATATGGATTGATTTGAGCATAAACGGAGTCCGTCGCATCGGAATAGTACCGGCTCTGCCAGTTGAAATCGACGCCAACGAATCCGATCGACGCGCGTTCGAGGTAGGGAATATCGAAGCCGAGCGGATGGCTGTATAGAGCGCCCGAGGACATCGTCCATCGGGACGTGATCGGAAGGCGCTTTCCGTTGAAATTGCAATTTCGCAGACCCGCGCTCGCCAGATTGGTCAATTCGAGAGGGCATGGAGAATTCTCGAATGACTGGAAGAATGCGTCGGTGAAGACAGCAGAGCCATAGACTTCGAGACCATCGATCGGCTTTGCGCGCACATCGACTTCGACGCCTCTCGAAATGACACGTTTCGCATTTGCGAGATAACTCACGGAAGCGCCGCCAGCGTTGATCTGCGTCACGTTGGTTATGTAGTTGAAGTTGATCTGATCGAAAACGGCCGCGTTTACGAGCAGCCGATTATCGAGGAACGTGCTCTTGAGTCCGACTTCGAAATTGTGGCTCTCTTCAGGCTTGATCGTCGTCGACGCTCCAGAGGGGAGATACGACGTCGAAACATTCGGACCGCCGGGCCGCGCTCCGTGGGAATAGGTTGCGTAGACGCCTATGTCCGGCGTGACCTTGTAGGTCGCGGAAAGGAAGCCAGACCAGAGTCCTTGATCGGTGTTCGCGGTGTAATAGTAATATGCGGGTCCGAGCAGGTTAGATCTTAGCGTCGCGGCTGTCGCCTGTTGTGCCACTGTCAGTCCACTGTAGGACGGTCCATAGGTTTGTCCGAGAGCTACGCCTGTTTTACCCGTATAGGAGAAGCGCACGCCGGCGTTGATGTCGATCTCGGGCGCCGCGTGCCACGTCCCTTGAACATAAGGAGCGATCTGCGTCGAGGTGACATGAACATATGTATCACGCCCAGCGCCGCTCAACGCCGCATTCGCCACAGCGAGTGGCTGCGTCGGCTGGAACCAAGCCCCAGCCTTCGTTCCATAGGAGGAAAGGCCCCAGCTCAGAAAGTCCTCCCAATAGAAGAACAATCCTCCGGCAACTTCGACCGGTTCGCCCGCCTGCGACGAGATTTTCGTGTCGTGCTGAACCGCCTTCACGGATGGGTGGCCGTGCGAAGCCGTGTTCGTGTCGACATTGATCGTCTGGTTGTTCAGCCAATAAGGGTGATAGTCGAATCCTCGCAACGACGTCAGCGACGATATGTTGAAGTCGTCACCGCTGTAATCCACCTGAGAGCTTATGCCGTAGCTCTCAGTGCGTTCCGTGGGCGTCGCCGTGACGAGATCTACATTATAGTTGTTGAATTGCTGTAACACGCCTAGGGTCTGAAGGGGCGAATAGCCTACCGCCGCCGCGCGCGTCAGGAAGTTCGGCGCGAACGCTGCGCCATTTGCATAATTTGTAAAAAGCCCGTTGCCGAGTTTCACGCAGCACTTCGTATCGATGTGCGACCAGTCGCCAATGAAACGAACAGACAGATCGTTGGTAGGCTGCAGCAGCAATTGCGCTCTCGCCCCTTTGGTATGAATATCCTGATAATCGACGCCTCCACTCGAGCCGCTGCTGGTGCCCTGGATATAACCGTCGCGATCTTTGCCGAACACGGCGATTCGAAAGGCCGCCCAATCGCTGTCGAAGAGCGGCCCCGTGGCGCTGGCCTTCAGCTGCACAGCGTTATAGGTTCCGTAGGAAATTTCGACCTTTTGTTGCGGCGTGAAGGACGGAGCCGCAGTCCGAATGTAGAGGCGTCCGGCAACATCATCATATCCGCCGAGCGTCGCAGAAGGGCCTTTGTACACCTGAACGCTATCGAGATCGGGAATGTCTGTCGTCCATGAGCCCGGGCGAGGGAGATATACCCCGTCCACATAAATTCCTACGCCATTAAAAACGGGCACTAATTGACTAGAAGAAGAATTGCCGAGCCCTCTTATATTGTAACTCAAATTCTGAACATTGTTCCATCTCAGCGACAGGCTCGGCACGAGCTTCCGAATGCCCTCGACATTGGTGATCTGCGCGTTCTCTATCTGACTGGAGGTGATGACGGCCGCCGAGCGCGGGGCTTCTTGGAGCGCAGTCGCTTGCTTCTCTGATTTCTCCGAGAGCGTCGGATTTTCCGAACCGACTCTGACGTCCTCGACTGTTGCGGAGGCGCGCGGGACTTCAGAGGTTTGACCGAACGCAGGACTCACGCTCAGCGCGACCAGCATTGCTTCCAACGACACCCAACCGCTTCGGAACTTCATTTCCACTGCTCCCGACAGATATTGCGTACATAGTCTATCAGGTATATATGCTTTCACAACGAAATTGTTACGATATTGCCGTCATTTGGCCGTTTAAATCGACATCCTGAATAGGCATTGACCGTTTTGGTGGCATGATCGAACGCCCTTTCGCGCACGACGACGAAGGTTGCGAATTTGCAACTTCGCAAAGGACGAGGAGGAGGATCTGACCGACAGCTCGACGAGTTCTCGAGGAATTCGTGATTTCTCGCTATTGCGGCAATCGCTGCCTCGATTGCCTATCTTCAACTCGCCGCTGCTTCGATGCGCTGGGAATAGCCTTCGAACGCGCTTTTCGGTCGAGCGGCGCCGAAGTGCTCCCGGAGAGTGCGGCCTTCATATTCATTCCGATAGAGACCGCGTCGCTGAAGAATCGGAACGACGTGATCGACGAACGCCGAAAGGCCGGTGGGCGCGATGTCGACCATAATATTGAAGCCGTCGGCCGCGCCAGAGACGAACCACTCCTCGAAATCGGCTGCAATTTGCTCAGGCGATCCGATGAGCGTGCGATGCCCGAGGCCTCCGCCCTGCTCCAATATCTGCCGAACGGTTCGCGTTCGATCGAGCGCGACGGAGCGAAGGGCATCGGCAAAGCCGACCGATTGGTGCGATCCACGAAATGAATAGTCGATCAGATCGACTGGCAGGGGTTTGTCGAGATCGAGATCACCGACTGAGACTCCAAGTCTCGCGGCCAGCCTCTCGAGCCCTCGATCACCATCGAGTTCATCGAGTTCCCTTTTACGTCTCCTCGCCTCTTCTTCCGTTCCTCCTATAAAGAGAACGACCCCGGGAAGGATGATCAGCGAATCGAGATCGCGCCCATATCCGGAAGCTCGGATCTTCAAGTCGCGGTAATAGGCTTGCGCCTCGCTCAGGTACTGAGTTGCGCTGAACACCGCTTCTGCGTATCTGGCCGCGAGATCCCGCCCCTGTTCCGATCCACCCGCCTGCACGAGCAGGGGCCGGCCTTGGGGTGACCTCGGAACCTGGAGTGGTCCAGACACCGAAAAATACTGTCCCGAATGATTGATTGCGTGGATACGGTTCTTGTCTGCGAACACGCCCGTCTCAACGTCGCCAATGAGAGCGTCATCCTCCCAACTATCCCAGAGCGCGATCAGAACTTCCGCGAATTCGGCTGCGCGGGCGTAACGTTCGCTCGGAGACGGCAGTGTCTTTTCGCCGAAGTTGCGCGCGGCGGCGTCAGCCATTGTCGTGACGAGATTGAGTCCGATGCGTCCTCGGGTCACATGATCGAGCGTAGCGAATGTCCGCGCGATATTGTAGGGATGCGTGTAGGAAGTGGTTTGGGTTGCGATGAATCCGATGTGCTCGGTCACGGCAGACAGATGCGCGACTGTCACGACCGGGTCCAGCAGCCCCCAACCTGGCCCGCTCGATGGATCCTGCGAAAGAGAGACCTGATCGGGAAGAAACACCGCATTCAACAGCCCGCGCTCCGCGACGAGCGCCACTTGCTTGAAATGCTCGATATCGAACGACCCAAAGCGATTGGCATCGGGAGACCGCCATGCTGCCGGATGCGATCCTGGGGTCGACGCATTGACGTTAACGTGAAGGTATCGTCGGCTCATGATCGTCTCCGATTTGATACGCGTGTACTGTCCGACGACTTTACGCGGGTGCGTATGGATTGAACCGGTCGGTATAAATGTCTTCCGCCTTAAATCGCCGCGGATTGGCAATGCCGATATTTTCCGCCATTTCGATCCAGAGGTTTACATCATCACGATCTTGCAATCCGTGATCAGGCCAGCGCAGCGCGCTATAGTCACCGCTCCCATTTGACGAGTATAGGTATGGTGCAAGTGCCGAATTCACCTTTCCATTCTTGATCGCATAGCGGACTATCTCATCCTGGCTGCGGTTTGCCCATTCGATCGTATTGCCAATTGCGGTCACATAGCGTCGAACGACATCTGGATTGCTTTTCATGAACTCTTCTTTGACAATCGTCGAACCGAGCGAAATCCGCCGCCCGACCAGATCAGACGTTGCGAAGAGCCTGCGAAACTCGCCCTTTTTCAGCAATGTAGCTTCGACCGCGCCGATCGTATAAACTGCGTCGACGTCACCGTTCGTTAGAACCTGTTGATGGTGAGGGCCGGGAATCGCCGTGAGATTCAGATCCTCTCTCTTAAGTCCAGCTCGCGCCGCGTAGGCCAAGGTAAACCAGGCGGACGCAAATTGCAGCACGGTGACGCCGATCGTCTTTCCGCGCAGATCGGAGGCCTCACGAATTCGACTGTCTTCACGGACGAAAAGCCCCCCGCTCGGAAGACGAGCATCGAGGTAAGGGGTCGTCGAGACCACCTGGCGCGCTTTCATCCCCTTGTCTCTAATATTGAGAAAATAGATATAATAGGCGTTGGGGATGAAATCGGTAATGCCGCCTTCTAGAGCGATCGTCAGCCTCTCCGGAGGAAGGATGATCAAATCGAGGCGTAAGCCCTCCTTGCGGAAAAATCCGAATTCCTCCGCGAGAACCACTATCTCCGACGCGCTCCATCCATTGCCGCTGCCCATGATTCGAAGAGGGATCAGATTGTCAGTTCGAGCGACTCCAGGAGCGAACACGCCTGCGGATGCAGCGGTCGAACCCAGGAGCTGATTGAACCGCCTGCGCGTCAATTCGATCGGTCTATCGGGGGTATTGAACTTCATCGCACTATCTCCGTCCGAGCTCGTCGCGATGTTCGGCGACGCCTCAAGTGGCGGCCAATTCGAGAGCGGCGGCCTGGTTGATTTCGTCTCGCAGCAGGCTCCACACCTCATGGCGCAGGCGAGCGAATTCCGGCGAACCACGAATGTCGTCGACTTGAGTGCGTCCAGCGAGAGGATTGATCAGGATCTGTTTTATCCTGCCGGGTCGCGAGGTCATGATCGCGATCTTCTGACCGAGATAGATCGCTTCATCGATTCCATGAGTGATAAAGACGATCGTCTTTCGGGATTGCTCCCAGATGCGAAGCAATTCGGCCTGCAACAACTCCCGAGTTTGAGCGTCCAATGCGGCGAAGGGCTCGTCCATCAGAAGAATGCTGGGATCGTGCGCGAGACTGCGGGCGAGCGCGACACGTTGCTTCATGCCGCCCGACAATTGATGAGGATAACGTTCTCCGAACTCCTGCAATCCCACTAGTGCGAGGTGTTTCCGCGCGACGTCGCGTCTTTCGTCCTTCGAGCTTATTTTTCCTTGGAGCGAGAAGGCGACATTTTCCAAGGCCGTCAGCCAAGGGAAAAGCGCATACTGCTGGAACACGACGCCGCGATCGAGCGACGTGCCTCTGATTGGTTCCCCGTCTAACAGTATTGCCCCCGCTGTCGGCGCGGACAGCCCGCCGAGCAAGTCGAGGAGCGTCGACTTCCCGCAGCCACTGGGCCCGACGACCGCGACAAACTCTCCTTCGGCGATGTCGAGACTCACGCCGTCGATCGCCGTGAAAGCACCTGTCACCCGTCCTTTCGCGTCCCGGGCAGGAAAGTCCTTTCGTAGGTCACGCACTCTGATTTTCGGCGCTCGGTTGGCAGTCATCGGGAACACCCTCTTCAAACGGGCCGGCCGCTGCTCTCAGATTTCCAGCGCGTCAACCGGCGCTCGAGCAAGACCAGAGATTGATTGGCTAGGAACCCGAACGCGACGAGCGTTAGCACCGCCACATAGAGCATGTGAATGCCGAGAATATATTGCGCATTCTCGACGAGATATCCGAGCCCACTGCTCGCTCCCACTTGCTCGGAGGCCACCAGGACGAGAAAAGAATATGTTGCCGCGAGACGCATGCCTGCGATGATCGACGGTATCGCCGACGGCGCTACGATCCTGACGAAGATCTGCCAATCGGAGAGAGCGAGCGAGCGCCCGTATTTTACGAGGATCGGATCTACGTATTTTACGCCGCTCGCCGTGCTGAGAAGAATCGGCCACGCCGCGACCCAGAAAATAATGACGACCTTGGTCAGATAACCCACGCCGAAGAAAAGGATAAACACGGGCAGAAGCGAGATGGAGTTGAACTGCCGGAGAAATTGGAGCAGGGGATTAACATACCGCTCGAAGCCGGAGTACCAGCCCAGCAGCACCCCGAGCGGAACCGCTATCACGACCCCCAGCGCGAAACCTCCTACTGCACGTCCGAGACTGACGGTGATGTGCGGGAGCAGCTTGCCGTCGGCGGCGAAGAGATAGCCTTGCCAGAGGACTTCCGAAAGCGGCGGAAGGAAGTCGCGATTGATGACGCCGAGCCGCGGCGCCAACTCCCAGATCGAGAGAAACAAGACGATGGCCAGCGACCTTTGAAAAAACTCCTTCACGAAAGCCCAGAGCGACGCGTTCGACGAATACGCTTCGCTGCGCGCCGCCAGCCCGGCTTTCCGAACAGCTGTGAGTGAAAAAACCATGCCCGCCGCACCCTCTCGGTTTATGGGCCACGCGGCCTCGAAGCAGCGTGGCCCCGTCGATCAACGAGTGAACAACGGCTGTGTGCCGCCCTGAGTGTATTTCCAGGTGACGCCGAATTTAACCTGGTTCTCGTCCCAATGGTGGCTCTGCTGATACAAGGGAGCCTTCGCGGGGCCATCGTAATATCGCCCGAAGTCGGCGAAGCGATATTCGCCGCGCACCGACCAATTATTGTTGAGCGCATATTCGACGCCGCCGCCGACCGTCCAGCTCTCTCTCGTTCGCGAGAAGCTGTCGCCGATCGGCAGCTCACGATAGCTGGTTAGAATGCCCGTCCATATGCCGCCGCCGGTCGCGTAGAGGAGAAGGTGATCGAACGCATAGCCGATGCGACCGCGGATCGAGCCTTGCACGGGCGAACGCGATGTCGACGAGAAATAGGTCGTGCCGGGTCGCGAGGCGACGGTCCCCTCTAGGCCAGTCGCATCCACGTCTCCTTCGAGGCCGAGGACCCAATTGCCGACCTGCCAGTTGTAACCCAGATGGAGCCCTCCGATTACCCCGGTGGCGTCGAAGCTGGAGGATGCGATACTCGGGTTTCCGTATAGGATATTAGCGCTCTCATCATGAGCCCAAGCGACGCCGGCGTGCGCCCCGATGTAGAAGCCTTTCCATGTGAAGACCGCCCTCGGCTCTTCCGGCAACGCCTTCGTAGAAGGCAAATCCGCGGCTCTGGCGGCATTTGCCGCGACAACGCTGACGACAGTTAGAACAAAGCGACGCATTCCATTCCTCCGACCCGTGTAAGCCAACACTATACATTGTGGATAGGGTTGCAATAGTGTGCATCCCGAAACGGTGCCGTTTCGGCAATTTTTCTTCGGCTCGATGACCAGTCGCGCTCGCCGGAAATCGGCACACGTCGATGCACGTTACCCGTTCTCGTCGAACGACGAGATGTTGCGCCGGTAGAGAGATGCATAGAGACCGCCCGTTCGAAGCAGCTCTCTATGCGGTCCTTGCTCCACGATCCTCCCGTCACGAAGCACGATGATCCTATGGGCGTCCCGAACCGTAGCTAGCCGATGAGCGATAATGATGCTCGTGCGGCCTGCGAGCAGAACTCGCAAAGCCCGTTGGATCTCCGCCTCGACGAGACTATCGATGCTGGCGGTCGCTTCGTCGAGGATCAGAATCTTCGGATCCGCGCAAAGTGCGCGCGCGAAGCTCAGGAGCTGTCGCTGACCGACCGAAAGATTTTGTCCCCGCTGTTCGAGTTGCGTGTCGTATCCATTCGGTAAAGCCTCGATAAATTCGTCTGCACGAACGGCCTTCGCCGCGGCGATTACCTCGTCGCGAGTGGCCCATGTGCTCGAATACCGAATGTTGTCGAGAATTGTCCCCGTGAATAGAAAAGGTTCCTGCAGGACAATCGCGATGCTCTCACCAAGAGACTGCTGTGTAAGCTCACGGACATCTACGCCACCGACCAGAACCCGTCCGTCCCACACGTCATAGAAGCGATGAACGAGTGAGGCGATGCTCGTCTTTCCAGATCCGGTGGGCCCGACGAGCGCCACGGTCTCATTCGCGTTCACGGCGAAGTCGATCCCGTGAAGCACTTCCTTCCCAGGGTGGTAACCGAAGCTGACATTCTCGAATACGATCGGCAGTCTATCACCGCGGAGCGGCTGGGCGTCAGGCCTATCGATCATCGAGACTGGTGCGTCGAGAACTTCGAAGATTCGCTGCCCGGCGGCAGTGGCGCGCTGCATCATCGTGTATTGCATTGAAACGGTTCGAATTGGATCGAAAAACCGCTGAACATAGAAGATGAAGGCAACCATCACACCGATGTCGATCCGGCCTGCGCCAATGAAATTGCCGCCAACGATAATGACAGTGGCGGTGGCTACGCCCATCAATATATCGACGGTCGGCACCATCATTTGGGACGCGATCGACGACTGCGCGTGCGCCTCGAAATTATGTTCCGCCTTAAGCACAAAGTCTGCGAGATTTATCTCTTCGCGACGGCAGCCCTGCACGACCCTCACACCCGAAATATTTTCGGCAAGCGCGCCATTGACGATCGACGATGTGTCACGTGCTCGGCTGAACACTGCCTTGGCGTAAGGCAACCATACCGCGCGAATGCAGGCTAGCGCCGGAATGACAGCGAATGTCATGAGGGCCAGCCGCCATTCCATCGCGAGCAACACACCGACGATTCCAAAAAGCAGGACGAGGTCACCCGTCGCGGCAATTGAAGTTTCGAAGAACTCTTGCAACGCATTCACGTCGCCCTGCAGTCTCGACATGATGCGTCCGACGTGTGTTCGATCCATAAAGGAGAGCGATACCCGCTGTAGATGGACGAACATCGCGCGACGCATGTCGAAGATCGCACGTTGGGCAAGTCGAGCAGCTGTGACCTCCTGCAAGAAGCTCGTGAATCCATTTGCCGCGATCAGGAGCGTGAATCCGAACAAGACGAGTTCGAGGCGCGAACTCCCTGGGGTCCCGATTATGCTTTCGACCGAGAGGCGGATGGCATAGGGGATGCAGACCTGGGTGCCAACGAAAGCGATGACAGCCAGAACCGCAGCCAAGAGATCGAGTCGGTAAGGTTCGACGAAAGTCCATATCCGACGAAATGTTCTCGGATCGACCGTGACGAATATCTCTTCGCCGACTTCGGCTTGTGTTCCCGGCGCGCCGTGAAAATTTCCGCCGCCGGCGGCGCGCCCTCCGAGATCCGCGAAGCTCATGCGTGGATCCACTCGTCGCTGTTCGTCGCTACTTCTTCGCGTGCTCCCCATTGCGCGAGAAATAGCGTCGAATACAAGCCTCCGGCTCGACTGAGCTCCTCATGTCGGCCGCGCTCGACGATATGGCCCCTGTCGAGGACGATTATCTCGTCGGCGTGCATCAGCGACGCGAGGCGATGTGAGATGATGATTGTCGTTGTCGAATGCCCGGCCTCCCGCAGCGTCCGACGAAGGTGGTGCTCCGTCGCAGCATCCACGGCTGAGCTAGCGTCGTCATAGATTACGATCGATGGTTCTTCGATAATCCCTCGTGCGATCGAGAGCCTCTGTCGCTGGCCTCCAGACAGCCCGACACCGCGCTCGCCGATCCGCGTCCGATATCCGCCCGCAAGTTCTGTGACATAATCATGAATCTGCGCGGTTGCCGCGGCGCGGACGAGATCATCCGCTCCTGCGTCGGGGTCCGGATAGGCGACATTGCTCGCGACGCTATCATCGAAGAGAAAGACGTCCTGCTGAACGACGCTTACGGCGCGACGGAGAGATTCCAGCGTCACATCACGAATGTCGTGGCCATCGATCGTGATTCTGCCCCCCGATACATCATAGAACCGAGGTATGAGATGAGCGATCGTCGACTTCCCTCCCCCCGAAGGTCCGACGATACCGAGCGTTTGGCCTCGCTTAACCTCGAAGGATATGCCCTCCAAGGAGTTCGGCGCGGCGACATCGTATGAAAAACTGACGTTCTCGAATCGTAGTTGTCCAACGGTCACGATGAGATCATGCGTTCCTTTCCGAGCCTCGAACGGCAGCTCCATGTCGAGGATTTCGTACAAGCGTTTGCCAGACGAAATGGCTCGCGCGGACGAGTTCATGATCATTCCTACCTGACGCACAGGCATTTGCAGAATCGTCATGAAGGTGAGGAACTCCGTCAACTCGCCGATTGAGATATAGCCGGCCGCCACACGCTGTGAGCCGAACCAAAGAACGGCCACCATCGCGAAGTAATATCCGGCATTTATCGTCGACATGCCGATAGCACGAGTGACGATTCGTTCGTTGGCCACCGCCAACGCGTCATTTCCAGCAGTATCGAACTTGGCGATTTCGAAGCGCTGCGAGGAAAAAGCGCGCACGACGCGTACGCCTTCGAGATTTTCTTCCATGACGCGCGTCAGGATGGCAAGACGCTCTTGAAGGCGCGTCCAGGCGCCACGAAGTGTCAGGCCCATTCTACCCGCGCGCCATCCGAGCAGCGGCACGAAGCTCAGCGTCACGAGCGCCATAGGGGTGTCACGACTGAACAGGAGCAGCGCGCCGATACTCGCGAGCAAAACAAGCGCGATAAAGCGCTGCATCGCGTTTTCGACGAACCCGCGCACGCCTTCCAGATCGAGCATTCCGCGGGTGATTAGGTCGCCCGAGTGAATGCGGTCGTGAAAGTCGAATCCCATCCTTTGCAACTTGTCGAAATAGGCGATACGCAGATCGCGACCGTAAGCATGCGCGATGAATTCGCTCAGGTATCCCGAAATCATCTGAAAGAGGCCTCGCAGAGTCGCGGCGGCGAGGAGGAGGCCGGCGAGGGCTGCTAGGAACTGGACGGTTTCTTCCGATTCGACGCTATTTCCGGTCGTCAGTGCGTGTGCGGCGTCGACGGACCGGCCTAGGAGACGCGGTATCGCTACGTTGAAGACCGAGGCCAGCAGACTCGTGATCGTCGCCAAGGCGAAGCGCCACCTGTAACGTAGGACATGTCGGATGATTCGGGAGATGACCGCCCAGCCGTTGTCGAATTCGTTCCGATGTGCAACTCGAGCAGATACGGGGTGAGGCAGTTCGCCGGCCGGTGTGGACGTGAGTTCCGTCATTACAGATTAGTCTTTGCGTTGTCTCGAACGACAGTGAGCGTTTGGTTCTCGGCGACCCGCCGCTGGTGAAAGGCGGCGTCGGCTGCGAGTTTGCGAATGACGTCCGTTGCGGGAGGATGATTGGGACCGAATTGGACGTCGCGGAAATGTCGCTCTAGTGGAAACTCCTTGCTGAGACCGGCATTTCCTATAGCGCTTACAGCGATCTCGACCGCTTCCTTCGCGTAGGCTCGCACGAAATGCTTCGTCATCGATGCGTCGAGATCCGGGTTCGACCCACTCTCGAAATCGTCGGCGATCGACAGGTTGAGACGCTCCGCTGCGCGGATCAGCAATTCAATGCGCCCGACGCTATCTCGAATATGGGTAGCTCGGCGAGCGGATGGCCCAGGCTGCCTGGCGCGCGTCGACTAACGTAGTCCACGAGGAAATTGCGCGCAGCTTTCGCGATGCCGAGGTAGATCGCGTTCCAGGTAACGACAGACCAGCTTCGTCCAGGGCCACGACGTTCCCCTGGGTCCTTGTCCATGAGACCGACTATATGATCTTTGGGCACGAAGACGTCGTCGAGAATGAGATCGTTACTCGCGGTCGAGCGTAGTCCGAGATGGTCCCAGTTTTCGATGATGGTAAGTCCGGGCGCGTCGGCCTCGATAAACCAATTGCCTCTCACATTCTGTTCCGTGCGCGCGGTGATGGTAAACCATCGCAGGCCGACAGAACCTGTCGCGTAGCGCTTTCGGCCGGATACACGCCAACCACCCGAAACTTCGCGCGCGACAGTCCCCAACACTCCGGTGCCGCGCACGGGCGAGCCGAGCTCGGGTTCGTAGTTCAATGCGTTTATCAGCGAGAGTTGTTCGATGGAGTCTCTCGCAATTCGGGAATAGAGAGCCGTAGGCCAAGATCTCGTGCGGGCCTGAGCGCCGTGGAGATTGAAGTACATGGAGAGGACAAGAGCGGTGGAAGCGTCGCCCTCCGCCACGGCCCCCAGGAACCGAAGGCAGTCTCTCAGACTGCCCCCGAGGCCGCCGAACTCACGCGCTATAGGAAGCGCGAGAAAGCCAAGTCGATGCAGCTGCTCATAATTGTCGAAGGCGAATGCCCCAGTTCGGTCATGTCCCGCAGCTTTCGCAGCAAAAGTCGCGACAATTTGCGGCAGTCCACCCCAGTCGGGCTCGGTTTTGGAGCCAAGTTGAGGGTCCACGCCATTTTTCACGGTAATCTCCAATTTTGGGAAGCCTGATCGAATACGGCGACATGGTCAGGACCGCAGGCCTGAGTCATCGCGCGGGACGCGGCGTCCAATCCTGATCAAACGACTTTGTCCGCCTCTGGCCGATATTCGGATCTTCTTGCCGTAGGTCTCGGCAATCCGTAATGGCTGCGCAAGATCGGCTCTTCATAGTCGCGTCGAAACAGGTCGCGCTTCTGCAGGATCGGCACGACTTCATCGACAAACGTTTCGAGGCCGGATGGGTAGACGTCCGCCATGAGGTTGAAGCCGTCGGCTGCGCCACCCTTGAACCAAGCTTCAATCGTATCGGCGATTTGCTCGGGGGTTCCCACGACACGGCGATGACCCGCGCCGCCTTTCTGGAGGACTTCCCGGACGGTGAGCGACCGATCGCGAAGAACGGCCAAGGCCGCCTCGGCAAATCCGATCGAGCCATTGGTCGTCTTGGCTTTTTCCAAGAGCTCAGGCGGCACTGGACTATCGAGATCGAGGGTCTCGGGCTCCACCCCTAGCCGCCGCGCGAGAAAATCAAGCGCGCGCACCTCACTGGACGCGCCCGAGATGGCGTCGAGCTCCTTTTTGCGAGCGAAGGCCTCTTCCTCGGTGCTTCCGATGATCGTGGTCAATCCAGGCAGAATAGCGATCGAATCGGGATTGCGTCCGGCGTCGCGCACGCGTCCTTTGAGATCGGCGTAATAAGCGCGGGCGTCCTCCAGGGTCTGCGATACGCTGAACACGGCGTCTGCGTAACGGGCCGCTAGGTCTCGACCTTGGGCCGATCCCCCGGCCTGAAAGAGCACAGGACGCCCTTGTGGCGATCGGGGCAATTGTAGCGGACCCTCGACAGAAAAATACGGCCCGTCATGATTAATCGCGTGAATACGGCCTCGATCTGCGAATGTTCCGGTTGTTATGTCGCCGATGAGCGCGCTGTCCTCCCAGCTGTCCCAAAGTGCGATGAGAACGTCGATGAATTCTGCGGCGCGGGCATAACGGATGTCGTGGTTCGGCAATTCGCTCGAACCGAAATTCGACGCGGCGTTCGGCGCCATGGTCGTGACGACATTCAATCCGGCGCGGCCCCGCGTTACATGATCGAGCGAAGAGAACGTTCGTGCGACGTTATAGGGATGGCTGAAGGTGGACGTAACGGTCGCGACGAAGCCGATGTGAGTCGTGACTGCCGCGAGAGCCGAAGCGAGAACCACCGGGTCCAAAACACCCCACCCGGGTCCTGAACTCGGGTCTGGAGAAATTGACACCTGATCGGCGAAAAACACCGCATCCAAGCGACCCCTCTCGGCGATCTGCGCCACTCGGCGATAGTGCTCGATGTCGAGAGACGAGAAGCGAGCCTTTTCGGCAGTTCGCCAAGCGGCTTGGTGTGACCCGGAGCCCAGAAGGTTTACGTTGATGTGTAGCTGACGATCGACCACTTGACGGTCACCCGCATGAAATTTTCAGAAAAGCGCTCACGCGCTGGGCGTGAGCGTTGATACAGTCGACACCGCGCCTCGCCGTTCGATCGCATCGGTCAGCTCACCGGCCAATGCGCCGATACGCTTGATTACATCTTCATCGACGATCTTTCCGTCGCGATAATTCGCGTCGCTGACAAATACGCCGGTCGGCAAGGAATGTGCGGAGAAGAATCCGAACAAAGGCCGCAATTGATGCTCGACTGCCAGAGCATGCCTAAACCCGCCACCCGTGGCGGCCAGCGCCACCGGCTTTCGCTCCAGAGCCGAAGGATCGACGAAGTCGAAAAGATGCTTGAAGAGGCCGGGATACGATGCCTTGTAAATCGGAACGGCTACGACGAGACCATCCGCGTGTTCGATGGCATCGACGATGCGTGCGGCCTCCCACGGCAAGTCATCTCGCCGCAACGAGCCGCCGAGACCCGGGCCAGCATCGACGATATCGTAGATTTCAGTCGAGACAGCGGGGCCGAGTTGCGCGGCTTCGACAATCGCCGCAGCCAGCGCCTGAGATTTGGAGGGTCGATGGGTGTTTCCGGTAACGACAACCAGGCGAAAGGTGGACACGGCGCATCCTCTAATTGACTTTATCGATAGAGCATATGTTTTGTGCGAGGCCAGTCAACCGAAAAGACGTGCCTTTTAAACATATTAATTGACATGCTCGAGCGGATAAATATGCTGTGTTGGCGCAAATTCGGATAGACCCAAGTTGCCTAGCCGTCCTCGACGATGCGACGGCGGCCTACCCGAGAACCAGCGCCTTCCTTTTCGAGCCAGTGAGACGCGCTTTGACGCATGAACGCCAACTCCATCTGAATGTGAATGTTCTTCGCTCGGGCAGTCATCAAGGATCCTGGCGCGCAAGCGACGGCAGGCCGATTGGATATATCGACCCGCAATTTTTCGCCGATGTGGCGCGCGTCGCAGAACGCGGACTACTAGATGCGGTCTTCTTTGCCGACGGATTGGCGATCGGCGCCAATGCAGAAACCGCCCCGGGATATTGTCTCGATCCGATTACGGTCGTGGCGCACATGGCCGCGTCGACGAGCAGGATCGGATTTATCGCGACTTGCTCCACGACATTCACCCATCCTTACACGGTCGCACGAGCCTTCGCGTCGCTCGATCATCTTACGCGAGGGCGGATCGGTCTGAATCTCGTCACCACTATGTATGAAGGGGTCGCTCAGAATTTCGGGTTGAAAGATCTACCGGAGCCGGAGGACCGATACGCGCGCGCTTTCGAATTCGCGGAGGTCGTCACTGCCCTGTGGGACAGCTGGGAAGACGCGGCGCTGATTGCAGACCGCTCCACGGGTCGGTTCGCCGACGCCACAAAAATCCATCCGATCGGCCACAGGGGTCGGTTCTTCGACGTCGTAGGGCCCTTGCAGGTGCCGCGCTCGCCTCAAGGACGGCCGCTTCTGGTTCAGGCGGGTGGGTCAGAGCTGGGGCGTGAACTGGCCGCTCGTCATGCAGACGCCGTCTTCAGCGTCGCTCAGCTCCTCGGCGAAGCGCAGGCATACTACGCCGATCTGAAAGAACGAACGAAGCGCGCCGGGCGTGACCCTGACAGCATAGCAATCCTGCCCGGCCTGTCTCCGATCATCGGCTCGACAGAGAGCGAAGCAAAAGCGAGAAAGCGGGAATTGGACGAACTCGCAGGCATAGAGGACGACGAAGCAGCGCGCGACCAGCTCGCAGCGAGGCTGGGCGTGGAACCTGGTGATCTGCGGCTGGACGAGCCGGTCCCGGAGATCGTTCTGGCCAAAGCAGAAGGTTGGCACAGATCTGTCGGCTTCGCTCAGGCGACGCTCTCCTTGCTCCGAGACCGAAGCCTCACGGTGAGAGATATCGTTCAAATGGGCGGCGGCCACAGACGTGTCGTCGGCACTCCCGAACAGGTGGCCGACGCAATCGAACATTGGTTCGTCGAAGGGGCCGCGGACGGATTCAACATCATGTCCGACGTCTATCCGAGCGGGCTGGAAACATTCGTAGATCATGTCGTGCCCGTCCTCCAGAAGAGGGGGCTATTTCGCCGTGAATATGAGTCGACGACGCTTCGTGGCCATTACGGCCTAAGTAGGCCCGAGAACATATTCGAGCATCGCGGGGTTTTGGACCTGTCTCTTTGATTGTCGTGAACTCGCCGCTGAAGCGCCAGTGGCGCCGCAGTGGTCCGCGCAAATGCGCCGCAATTGATTACCTAGCCGCGATTATGCAGCGCTTGACCGGCTTTCGCGGTGAAGTGGAACATTTTTTGGTTCCAGATGACGCGCGCGCAGCACCAGCGGCTCTGGCGGCGGGCCGGAGTTTCGAAAGGCGAAGGCTTGCGGGTGGACGGAAAAGGGTTCGGATTTCGGGGGCGCTCGCCCCGCCGATCATGTCGCGAGGCGCGGAATGTGCGCGAGCGCGATGCGAAGGAATCGCTGGTCGGGACAGCTCGTCGGCAGATGGATTTTGATGGCGGTCTTCATCTCGACGACACGCGCGGCGATTTTCACGAGACGTAGACGCAGAGTGTCGAACTGAGCCGTCCGCCAAGCCGAGCGCTTGGGTGCCGCCATGCGCAAGCCCCACATGATCCAATAGGCTCCGGCGTGCAGGAACAGGCGAAGCTGATTGGCTGTCGCCTTCATGCATGAGGTTCGGTCGGCGCAAAGATGCGTCTTCCAGGATTTGATATGGTTCTCGGCTTGGCCGCGTCGGCAATAGACATCTTCATAGAGACGGCGGGCATTGCGGGCTTCGAGATTGGTGACGACGAAGCGCGTGTCGACGCCGTCGGGCCTTGCTTCGGTTCGTGCGATGATGCGCTTCGTTTGAGCCCCATGCTCGGGTTCAAACGATTTCGGCGCGCGTCAGTCACGATCGCCGGGATCGAGCTCATGCATCGGATCAGGAAAGGTCAATTCGCACTGAGCAAACCCCGAACGACGGGCAAGATGGCGCCGGAGATCTGGACCTCGGTGCTTGCCGCCTGAACCAACGAGCGCCCGAACCCGACTTCATCGCCGTTCGTGAAATTTGCACCACAGCCCTACCAGGCGGGCGCTACCCCTTTCCTGGGCCGGACTTGCACCGGCTGGAACTCGCCAGCTTGGCCTGGCGCACCCCGTCCAGATTGCCGAGCCATCATCTTCTCACGCACAGGACATAAGCCGGCGGCCGCATTCACTCCCACGCAAACGGCCCGTCGGCCGAGCCGACGGCCCCAATTCTTCGCACGCGTCACGCCGTCAAAAATATCGGTTATGATGACGAGCGCGGCCCCGATAACGCCAGCCGCGGGGACGCGGCGCCGTGACTGCTCCGATTATAGCGCCGCCCGCCGCTCCCACCGCGGCGCCCGCCAAAGTCGGGCCCGCGAGACCTCCCGAGGCGAGCGCGCCGATTCCCGCGCCGCCGAGGCCGCCGATGATCGCGCCGCCCGCAGCGCGTTCGCCGGGCGTGTAGCAACCCGCGAGCGGCAGCGTGCCCGCCAGCGCGACTATGAGAACGAGCCGTTTCATGGAGAATCGCTCCGTTACGAGACCGATCATTCGAACTCCTTTCCGATCCGCGAGAGGCTCAGCGTATCGGGGTCTTCCTCAATTTGGGTGGAAGCTCCAACCTAAGGGACCGAGATGGCAGCCTGGGGCTTGACCGTCGTTCACATCGGTGGGCCGATGCTCCATGAAAGCAAAAACGGACTGGGTTCCGGGCCCGGGCATGCGGGTTGTCGAGACCAAACGGCACGAGGCTGGCTGGATCGTCTCCGGCGTCACGACAGCCGCATCGGGCTGCTGCCCAGGATGCGGCAGTATATCGACATCGTATCATGGCTCGAAGGTTCGGGTGTTACAGGACCTTCCAGTTCAAGGATCGCCGGTCTCACTCACGCTCAGGCAGGCGCAATGGCGATGCCGTAATCCGTGCTGCGCACGGAAAGCCTTCGTCACCCCTCTGCCGGAGAGCGCGCCACGTTTCGCACGGCGGACACGCCGCGTGACTGACCTGACGCTTCTGCTCGTCCACGCCGCCGGCGGGCGGCCGGCGGAGCGGTTGATGAGACGCCTCGGACTGTCGCAGAGCGACGACACCTTGCTGCGGTCGCTGAAGCGCCAGACGGCCAATAACGGCGACCCGACGCCAGTGCGAGTGGTCGGGATCGACGACTGGAGCTGGTTGAAGGGCGCCAGCTACGGCACGATCATGGTGGACCTGGAGCGCAGGGAAGTGCTCGACGTGTTGGCGGACCGCTCGGCAGACGGAACGGCTGCATGGCTCGCCTGTCGTCCAGAGGTCGAGATCATTAGCCGCGACCGATGCGGCCTCTACGCCGAGGGGGCGACGCGCGGCGCGCCGCAGGCGGGCCAGGTCGCCGACAGGTTTCATCTGATCCAGAACTTGCGCCAGTCGATTCAGCAACAGCTCAGCCGCGCTCCGCTTCAGCAAGAGCCGTTCGCGCCAGGGGAGATGGAGCCGGAACCCCAACAGCCTCAGCCGGGCCTCATCCATCGGTATGGTCAACCGGAGGTGACAGAACATCGGCGTCTCGCTAATGCGGGCCGCCGTGCCGCGCGGCGGAGCCGGTTCGATCAGCTCAAAATTTTGCAGGCCACGGGTAAGGGCCTGAGCGAGATCGTGCGGGAGACCGGCCTCAACTGGCGCACGGTTGCGAGATGGACTCGGCTGGATATCCTGCCCGAGCGCGGAATCATGGCGCCCAAGCCGACGACACCGAATCACTTTCGAAAATATCTGGCCCAACGTTGGGCGGAAGGATGCACATTCGGGCGACAGCTACTCGCGGAGATCAGACCGCTCGGCTACACTGGAAGCCTGACGCACTTGCAGCGGCTGCTTAGAACATGGCGCCAGGCGCACTTCGCGGCGATGGCCGCGGCTCCGTTGCCGTCGGTATCTGTGTTGCCGCAAACCATTTCCTGCGTGGTCGCGGCTGCACTGTGTATCAAACCCCGGGGATTGCTGACGGCGCCACAGGCGGAGAAAGTCGACTTGCTGAAGGCGACCTCTCCGGACTTCGCGACGATGCGCCAATTCGCCATGCGGTTCCGCGGTATTTTGCGCGGGCAGGACACGAAAAAGCTCGATGCGTGGCTGGATGACGCACGCGACTCGGGCATCCACTGCCTGCGCCAGTTCGCCATCAAGGCGCGGCAGGATCTCACCGCGGTCCAGAATGCTGTCACCGAGCGCTGGAGTAATGGACAGACCGAGGGCCAGATCAACCGGCTGAAAACCCTGAAGCGAGCCATGTACGGCCGCGCAGGTGTGGACCTGCTCCGGGCCCGAATGGTTCCCCTGAGGACAACTCATATCCACCCAAATTGAGGAAGACCCACCGAGAGTGAAGCAGAGCCCAATAGGATGTATCCCGACAATGGGATCTCAAGGCGGCGCAATGCGTCGAGATCGTCCTGCGTGTCGACATCGAGAAGGACGCCACCGAAAGAGGAATGACGCCCGACGTCGCTTTCGGCGTCGGGCGGCGAGCGTGTCAGACCGAATATTTGACGGAGCAGCCGTAAGGCCGCGTCACGGCGTTCTTCACCGGCCGGCCCTGGCTCACCGCGAGAAGCGCCTCCTTGAACAAGGGCTGGGCTTTCGGAACGTCGGCGACCTGTGTCGAGGGAATGCTGTCGATCCCACCGACGTAGCGCAGCACGCCCTTGGCGTCGATAATATACATGTGCGGCGTCGTTTGCGCGCCATAGGCGTGGCCGATCTTCCCGTCCGGATCGAGGATCACGCCTGTCGGCGCGGCGTCGCGGGCGACCGTCAGCGCATTGGCGGTCGAGGCCTCGACATAGCCCTCCTCCCCCGGCCCAGAGGAGATGATCGAGAGCCAGATCGCGCCGGCCGCCGTCGCTTCCTTCTGTAGCTTCTGCATATTGGCGGAATTATAGTGCTTGGCGACGAAGGGGCACTCCGCATTGGTCCACTCCAGAACGACGACCTTGCCGTTCAGGGACGCGAGACCACGCAGGACGCCCTTGGTGTCGGTCGCGGAGAAGGCGGGCGCGGGCTGGCCGACTTGCGGCGCCGCGAGAGCAGAGCCGCTGCGCAGCAGAGCGCCGCCGGCTGCGAGAATGCCGAGGCCCGCCGTCACGACGCCGACCAGCGCCTCGCGGCGATCGATCGCGGGAGCCTGCGGGCGGCCGTCGTCCGGCGAAATTCGAATTTTCGACATGCAAATCTCCTGTCTTGGTTCGAAGGATCAATTGACGATGGTTCGCCGCAGCTCTTCCACGACCGCCGCTTCCGTCAGGACCGGGGGAAGAAGCACGGCGTCTTTTCCGCCCGGGGGGTAGAAGACGTAGAAGGGCACACCGTCATGGGCGAAGCTGCGGAGAAAGGCCGTGATCTCGGGGTTTTGATTGGTCCAGTCGCCCTTGAGATAGGCGACGCCGCCGGTTTGGAAGGCGTCCTTCACGGCGGCGGTGGAAAGCGTCGTGCGCTCGTTCACGAGACAGGTGATGCACCAAGCCGCCGTCAGATTGATGAAGACGGGCTTGCCCTCCTGCCGAAGCGCGGCGAGGCGCGCGCTGCTGAACGGCTCGGAGCCGGCGGAGGACGCTGTCGCCGCGACGCTCGGCGTCGTGGCCGCGCCGAGCTGCGGAAGGAGGACGACGAGACCGACCGCCGAAGCCGCGGCGAGTCCGCGCGGAAGCAACGCACGCCCGCTTCCCTGCTGCGCGACGCCATAGGTCCAGGCTCCAAAGCCGACGAGGAGCGCGCCCGCGAGCGCGACCAGGACGCCGAGGTCGCCGGCCTGCTGTGCGAGGACCCAGACGAGCCATGCGGCCGACGCATACATAGGAAAGGCCATCCCCTGACGCAGGCGCAGCATCCAGACGCCCGGGCGTGGCAGGAGCCGGGCCAGCCGAGGGAAGAGGCTCAGAAGCGTATAGGGGGCAGCGAGGCCGAGCCCGAGGGCGACGAAAAGCGCGAGGCAGACGAAGGGCGGCGAGGCCAGCGCCGCGCCGACCGCGGCGCCCATGAATGGGGCCGTGCAAGGCGTCGCCGCGACCACAGCCAGCAGGCCGGTAAAGAAGCTGCCCGCGTGTCCCTGTTTCTGGGCGAGGCTCTGGCCGGCGCCGGTCGCCGTGAGCCCGATCTCGAAGACGCCGGATAAATTCAGGCCGATCGCGAGCAGCAGCCAGCTCATCGCGGCGACGAAAATCGGCGATTGGAATTGGAAACCCCAGCCGACCGCAGAGCCGCTGGCGCGCGCGGCGAGCAGAGCGCCGGCGAGCGCCACGAAAGCGACCAGCACGCCGAGCGTGTAGAAGAGCCCCGCCAGACGCACCTCGCGCAGCGCGCCGCCCGACAGTCTGGCGACGGCGGCGGCCTTGATGGCGAGAACGGGAAAGACGCAGGGCATCAGATTGAGGATGAGGCCGCCGAGAAAAGCGAAGAGCGCCGCCTGTCCGAGCGGCAGGCTCTTGGCGTCTTTGGCGGAGACGCCGAGCCTTGCCCCGCCCCCCGTCCCGCCAATGATCGGCGCAGCGTCGACGCTCGGCGCAATCTCGATCCAGTGTGTGCGTCCATCGTCGCCGGAGATCGCCAGCAGGCCGGAAGCGTCGCTCTGCAGAGTGAAAACCGGGCCTTTCTCGATGGCGAGACGAAGCCGGCCATCCTCGACGCTGAGCTGCTGCGCGGCCGCATGGACGATGACGCCCCATTCGGCCGGATAGAAGAAGGCCGATTTGACCGCCTTCGGAGAGATATCGCCGCCTTCGACGGTCAGCGCGAGCGCCGCGCCTTCGTCTGTCAGCTGTGCGGTCCAGCCGCGTCGTTCCGGCCGGCGGGCGTCCGTCGCCGCGAACGCGGCCGCGACATCGCCGCTCGCCGGGATCGAGACGGCGGAAACCGGCAGGTCCAGCCGGAAGCTCCCGGTCTCGGGAATGCATTGCTTCGCGCAGACCAGCCAATCGGCCTCCGCCACGATGGAGAAGGTCTGACCGGGCGCGATCGTCGCGGGCGCGGTCACCGTGACGGGGAGGACGATCTCATTCTCATAGCCGAAATTCCGCACGGGACCGACCGCGATGCTATCAGGACCGGGCCAGGCGATCTCGCTCGCCGTCGCGCCTTCGGGCAGCTTCAAGGACAAGTTCGGAGCGACGCCGGCGTCGCCCGGATTTTTCCAGTAAGTGTGCCAATGCGGCGCGAGCTTCTGGCACAATCCGACGCGGAAGCTCTGGCCGGGCGCGACGCTGTCCGCCTCGCTGATCAAGGTGACAGTGGCGCGTGGACTCGACTGCGCGTCGCTCTCCGCGGCCTTTGCGCCGAACAGAGCGCCCAAGAGCGTTGCAAGCGCCCCGAGAAGAACGAGTGATGATGAGCGACGTCGAGCGTCTTGGCGCATGCTCTGTCCCTTTTGCTTTGCGTGGATCCTCGCCGCGCATCGAGACTTCGGATAGATCCGCGATCGACGGCTTCGGCCCCGCGCCAATTGTCTTCGACCCGGGGCGGTACGGGGATTCCGGAGCATTTCAGCGCTAGAAACATACTAAAACTATCTGAATAACTGACTACGTCAATCCGCCTCGCGCACGTCCGCCAGCGGTCGACGCTCGTAAGACGTCGCCGCCTCGCCGGCCGAAGCCTTCGGTCGACCTCACGAACCGGCGACGAGATTTCCGTTTGGGCGAACAGCAGATTGGCGCGTTGGCGCCAGATGCTTCTCGAAGGGCAGAATTCGGAGCGCTTCCAGGTCCGCCGCCAGATCGAAGAGCGCGCGATACCCCGATGTGAGATAGAGATTGGCCGCCTCCGGCTGACGGCAGCCGGTGGTCAGGAATATGCGCGCATAGCCCTGGCGAAGAGCTTGGGCTTCGAGTTCCTGGACCAAGACGCGCGCCAGCCCTTGTCGGCGCAGGTCGCTCCGCGTCCAGATGCGCTTGAACTCCGCGGTCGTCTCGTCGTAGCGGCGGAAGGCTCCGCCGACGATCGTTTCCTCTCCGCGCAAGAGGAGCAGGAAATTGCCCTCGGGCGGCGCGAAGGCTTCGGGCGGATAGCGATTGACCTCGCCGGTTCCGCCTTCGGGGCCGAAGAAATCGCCGTAGCGCGCGTCATATTCCCGTACCAGATCGTCGAGCAGCGGCGCCGCGCGAGGATCGAGCGGAGAGGTGTAGAGAAAACGATCCGTCATGCGGGCCGCCTTTCAGGAGAGAAAGCTCTCCGCGAGCAGCGCCCAATAGACAGCCGCGGGCGCAAGGCTCTCATCGTTGAAATCATAGCCGGAATTGTGGAGGGAGCAGCTGTCCCCATTGCCGAGGAACAGGAACGAGCCCGGCCTCGCATCGAGAAAGAAGGCGAAATCCTCGCTCGCTGTGCGCGGCGGAAAGCTCTCTTCGACGCGTGTCTCGCCGAATGTCTCGAGCGCGGTGAGCCGCGCCAGCTCCGTCTCGGCGGCGTGATTGACGACCGGCGGAAAGCCGAGCCGATAGCGCACATCCGCGATGGCGCCGAAGCTCTCCGCCTGCGCGCGCACGAGCGCCGGAATGCGCTCCTCGAGCAGCTTGCGCGCCCGCGGACGGAAGGCGCGCGCCGTGAGCTTCAACTCGACGCTCTCGGGAATGACGTTGGATGCGGCGCCGCCGTGGATCGAGCCGACGGTCACGACCGCCATGTCGAGCGGATCGACATTGCGCGAGACGATCGTCTGGAGGGCCGTGACGATATGGGCGGCGACGACGATCGGATCGATGGTGTCCTGCGGCTCGGCCCCATGGCCGCCCTTGCCGCGCACAGTGACATGCGCTTGGTCGACGGACGCCATTGCGGGGCCGGGGACGAAAGCCAGCCGTCCCGCCGCGAGACCGGGCCAATTATGCAGCCCGAAGATCGCGTCGCAGGGAAAGCGCTCCAGCAGGCCGCCCTCCAGCATGCGCCGGGCGCCGGCGCCGATCTCCTCGGCCGGCTGGAAGATGACGTTGAGCGTGCCGCGAAAATCTCCGGCCTCGGCCAGCTGACGGGCGGCGGCGAGCAGGATCGCGGTATGTCCGTCATGTCCGCAGGCGTGCATCACGCCTTCGTGGATGCTGGCGTAGGGTAGTCCTGTCGTCTCGGCGATGGGCAGCGCGTCCATATCCGCGCGCAGGCCGAGGCTGCGCGGCCCCTCGCCGCGGTTCAACGTGCCGACGACGCCGGTTCCGCCGAGGCCACGCGTCACCTCAAAGCCCCAATCGGTGAGACGCTCCGCGACGAGCTCGCTCGTGCGACGCTCCTGGAAGGCGAGCTCGGGATGGCGATGGATGTCCCGGCGCAGCGCGACGAATTCATCGGCGTGGCGGGCGACCACCGCGGCGACGGCCCCGGCGCGCTCGGAAAGGGTTTCGATCGAAGCCGTCATCGGGACACGCTCCTCTGTTCGTCGGTCGCGACGAGAGCGTAGCGGCTCTTCTTGCGCGGCAGGCCGAGATGATCGCGCAGAGTCCGTCCCGGCAGATCGCGGGAGTAGCGTCCTCGCGCCTCCAGCGCCGGAACGACAAGGCGGACGAAATCATCTAGTCCTTCCGCCGTGACCGGGAAACCGAGAATGAAGCCGTCGGCAGCGCCCTCGTCGATCCAGCGCAGCATTTCGTCGGCGATTTTTTCGCCCGTACCGATGAAGGTCGGCTTCGGCGTCGCGACGGAGAAGGCGACCTCGCGCAGCGTCAGCCCCTCCCGCCGCGCCCGCGTCTTGATGGCGTCGGTCGTCGAACGAAAACCTTCCTTGCCGAGGTCTCCGAGATCCGGGAACGGCGCGTCCGGATCATATTGCGCAAAATCGTGATGGTCGAAGAAGCGGCCGAGATAGACGAGCGCCTCCTCTATGCTCAGAAGATCGCGAATGGCCTGGCATTTTGCGTCGGCTTCCGCTTCGCTCTCGCCGATGATCGGCCCGGTGCCGGGGAAAATCAGCACGTCGTCACGACGACGGCCGTGAGCGACGGCGCTCTCCCTCACCTTCTCGGAAAAAGCGCGGGCCTCTTCGAGCGACGCCGCCACAGTGAACACAGCGTCGGCATATTTGCCGGCGAGCGCTATTCCGGCGTCCGACGCGCCGGCCTGGAAAATCACCGGCTGGCCCTGCGCCGAGCGTCCCACATTCAGCGGACCGGCGACTTTGAAAAAGCGTCCCTCATGGTCGAGCCGATGAAGCTTTTGCGGATCGAAGAAGCGTCGCGTCACGCGGTCGCGCGCAAATGCGTCGTCGTCCCAGCTGTCCCAGAGACCTTGCGCGACGGCGAGATATTCGTCGGCGATCTCATAGCGCAGCGCATGTTCCGGATGGGATCTCCCATAATTCTTCGCGCTGCCCTCCAGCGGCGAGGTCACGACGTTCCAGCCGGCGCGCCCGCCGCTGATCAAATCGAGCGAGGCGAATTGTCGGGCGATGGTGAAAGGCTCGGAATAGGTCGTCGAGACGGTGCCGGCGAGGCCGATCTTGGACGTGCGCGCGGCGAGCGCGGAAAGGATCGTCAGCGGCTCGAAGCGGTTGAGGAAATGCGGAAGCGACTGTTCCGTGATGTAGAGGCCGTCCGCCACGAAAACGAAGGCGACCCCATTGTCTTCCGCCTTCTGGACGGTCTCGATGGTGAAATCGAGATCGACGCTGGCGTCCGCGGGCCCGCTCGGGTGACGCCAGGAATTCATATTGGCGCCGGCGCCATGCAGCATCAGGCCGAATCTGATGGACTTCTCGCTCATGCGGTCTCCGGGCTGGTAGAAAACGCGCCGGCGATCAGCTCGATCGAGACGAGGCGCTCGTCGAAATCCGCGATCGGCGTATCCAGGATGAATTCGTTCACGCCGTAGCGATCGGCAAGGGCGTCGAGCTCGCGCCGCACTCTGTCCGGCGCCCCGAAGACAAAGAGCGGGCGAATCTCCTCGGCGCGATAGTCCTGCTCGGAAAGCCCCGCTTGGCGAGCGAATTCGGCGGCGAGGTCGAGCGAGGGCAGATTGACGGATCGTCCATCGGCAAAACGAACCTTGTAGAGACTCTGGGCGCCGATGCGACGCTCCGCCTTTTCCTGCGTCTCGGCCGCGAACGCCTGGATGGCGAGCATGGCCGGCCGGCCGGCGATGCGGCCGTAGGCCTCGAGCGAGCGCGCGAGCGTCTCGGGATCGCCGTTGAAATGGCCGGCGTAGGCGAAGAGCCAGCCGCGCCGCTCGGCGAGCGCGGCGCTCGCGGGGCCGCCGCCGAGCAGGATGCGCTGCGGCGGCTCCGGCGGAACGGGCGTAGCGAGGAGGCCGGCGAGCGCGTGACCCTCCGGCAACGCGCCCTCGAGACATGCCTCCAACTCGATGAGCCTGGTTTCGAAATCGGCGTCGTCCGGGCGCTGCTGCAAGGCTCGGGTGGAATAAGGCAGGCCGCCGGGAGCCTTGCCGACGCCGAGATCGACGCGCCCCGGCGCCAGCGCCGCTAGCGTTTTGAAAACCTCCGCGACCTTATAGGGACTGTAGTGCTGGAGCATCACGCCGCCGCAGCCGACGCGGATGCGTTTGGTGTGGGCGAGGATATGGGCGGCGACGATCTCCGGCGCGGAGCTCGCGAGCATTTCGGCGCCATGATGCTCGGCGAGCCAGAACCGACGATAGCCGAGCTCATCCGCGCGCTTGGCCAGCGCGATCGTGTGGCGAAGCGCCTCCGCCGGCGTCGCCCCCTCGGCGACGGGGCTCTTGTCCAAAATGGAGAGCGAATAGGACATGGCGATGAAGAGCCAAAGCGGGCGGGGCGCGTCCCAATAAATCAATATTATCGACCAGATTAATATATTCAAGGTCCGGCACCGCCGTCGCGTTTCGCGGCGGAGGCGAGCGCCAGAGCCCCGAGATCAGGGGAACGCTTTCGCCGCGGCGGCGTCCAGCGCTCGGGCGAGATCGTCGAAAAGGTCGGAGACGGATTCGATGCCCGTCGAAAGGCGCAGCAGATCGTCGGGAACCGGCGTTCCCGGCCCTTCGACGCTCGCGCGATGCTCGATCAGGCTCTCGACGCCACCGAGCGACGTCGCGCGTTTCCAAATCTTCACCTGCGCGGCCGTCGCGATCGCGGCGGCGCCGCCGCCTTTCACGCGGATGGACAACATGCCGCCGAAGCCCCCCTGCATCTGTCGCCGGGCGACCTCATGACCCGGAAAACTGGGAAGGCCGGGATAAAGGACCTCCGATACGGCCTCGAGCCCCGCGAGCCGCTCGGCGAGCGTGAGCGCCGACTGAGACTGCGCGCGCACGCGCAAGAAAAGGGTGCGCAGGCCGCGTTGCAGAAGCCATGCCTCGAAAGGCCCGAGCACGGCGCCGTTGCGCGCCAGGATCGCGCGAATGCGATCCCAGAAGTCGTCGCGTCGCGCGGCGACGATGGCGCCGGCCACGACGTCGGAATGTCCGTTCAGATATTTCGTAGCGGAATGAACGACGAGATCGGCGCCGAGCGACAATGGCCGCGTGAGCACGGGCGAGGCCGTAGTGGAGTCGACCGCGAGCCGTGCGCCGGCGCGATGGGCGATCTCCGCCGCCGCGGCGATATCGGCGATGGTCCACAGAGGATTGGCGGGCGTTTCCACCCAGACGAGACGCGTCTCGCCGGGGCGGACCGCGGCTTCGAGAGCAGCCGCGTCCGCCTGATCGACGAAGTCGATGCGTAAGCCCCAGCGCGTCGCAAAATCGGCGAGCCAGCCACGCAGAGCCCAATACATGACCTTAGGCGCAATCACATGATCGCCTGGGTCTAGAGCGAGAAAAACAGACGTCGCAGCCGCCATTCCCGATGAGAAGAGAAGCGTTTCCGCCCCTCCTTCCAGCGCTTTCAATGTCTGAGCGGCGACCGCATATGTCGGATTGTCGGGACGCGAGTAAATGCGCCCCTCCGGGAAGCTGTTGTCGCGCCCGCGCTCATAGGTCGTCGACGGATGAATGGGCGGGATGAGCGCGCCGACGGAGGCGTCGACCTTTCCGCCGGCTTGTGCGGCTATGGTTTCAGGCTCGGTCATGCGTGCGGACCTCGATTTGACGGAAGAAGGCTGCGAGCCTTCGAATATGAGAAGCGCGACGTCGAACAGCGAACCGGCGCGCAGGGGCGGTCTTCACGATTTTGCATTCGCGCCCTTTCGCTTGTCGAACCTCGCCGAAGCCTTGTCGCCGACCCATTGCAGCGCGGACACGAGCGCGATGAGCAGGAGGACGACGACGATCATGACATTCGTCTCGAAGCGCTGATATCCGTAACGAATGGCGAGATCGCCGAGCCCGCCCGAGCCGACCGCCCCCGCCATGGCGGAAGCGCCGATCAGCGTCACGAGAGTCACTGTGAAGCCGCTCGTGAGGCCCGGCAGCGCTTCTGGAATCAGCACTTTCGAAACGATCGTCCAACGGCTGCCGCCCATCGCGCGCGCCGCCTCGATCAGGCCCGGATCGACCTCGCGAAAGGACAGCTCGGCGATTCGCGCATAATAGGGGATCGCCGCGAGCGACAAGGGCACGATGGCGGCCGCGACGCCGATCGACGTGCCGACGATCCATCGCGTGAGCGGAATCGCCGCGACGAGGAGAATGATGAACGGAACGGATCGGACCGCGTTCACGATCGCGCCGATCAGCCGGTTGAGCCAAACGCGCTCGACGATTCCGTTTCGATCGGTCATGACGAGCAGCAGTCCGAGCGGCAGCCCCAGCGCGAGCGAAACGAATCCAGCGGCAGCCGTCATGACCAGAGTTTCTAGGAACGCTCGCCACAGCAGCTCAATCATCGCCGGCGACATGGCCGAGAACCTCCGCCTTGCTCGCGCGCTGGCGCAAGAAGTCCAACGCAGCAGAGAATTGCGCCCGATCGCGCCCATCGGCTTCGAGAAACAGCGCGCCGATCTCCTCGCCATTCACACGGTCCACGCCGCCATGGACCAGGGTTGCGCGCAGGCCCGTCGCGAGGGCGAGATCCGCCAGCAGCGGCGCGCGCGCCTGAGCGCCGATGACGACGACTTTCAGCACCGTTCGCTCTCCCGGGCTGGGGACGAGGCGCGCCGCGAGCTCGTCCGGCAATGTCGGCCGATAGGCGCGCAGCAGGCTGCGGGTCGTCGCGGCGCCCGGCGAGGCGAATATTCGCCCGCTCGGTCCTTCTTCGACAATTCTCCCGCCGTCGAGCACCGCCACGCGGTCGGCGATGGCGCGAACGACGCTCATTTCATGCGTCACCAATAGGACGGTGAGATCGAGCTTGCGGTTGATATCCCGCAGCAGTTCCAGGATCGCGTCCGTCGTTTCGGGATCAAGGGCGGATGTCGCTTCATCCGACAGCAGCAGCGCCGGCCGCGCGGCCAGAGCGCGCGCGATGCCGACGCGCTGCTTTTGACCACCGGAGAGCTGCGCCGGATAGGCGCTCGCCTTGTCGGCGAGCCCGATCAGATCGAGCAGCTCGGCGACGCGCGCTTCGCGGGCCGCGCGCGGCTGGCCTTCGATCTCGAGCGGCAAAGCGATATTTCCCGCCACGGTCTTCGCCGACATCAGATTGAAGTGCTGGAAGACGATGCCGATTCTGCGACGGAACGGCTGCAGCTCGCGCTCGCTGAGTCCGATGATCGAACGCCCTTCGATCTCGACATCGCCGCTGTCGGGCCGCTCGAGACCATTGAGGCAGCGGATGAGCGTCGACTTGCCGGCGCCGCTGCGGCCGATAAGGCCGAGAACCTCGCCGCGGCGAATCGAGAGCGAGACCTGGTCCAAGGCTATCGTCTCGCCGAACCGCTTCGTCACCTCGTGCAGCCGCACGACAGGCGGCGGGCCGCTCTCGCTCGACGAGCCGAGCGTCGATGCGTTGAAGGAAAACGTCGGCGCGTTCAAGCGGGACCTTCGGGGCAATCGTCATTGTGGGCGCCGGCCATGAAATTCACCATGCGGGAAGGCCTGTCCCGTGGAAGATTTTCGTCAGCGCGTTCTTCACCACGTCGTTCTGATAGGCGCCGACGAGCGTCCTGACCCAGGGCTCGTTCTCACGGCCGGCTTTTACAGCGATGAAGTTCCGGTAAGGATTGTCGGCGAGAGGCTCCTGCGCAATGCGATCCTCGACTCGCAGCCCGGATTTGAGCGCCCAATCGGTGTTGACCACCGCGGCCGAAAGGTCGTCGATGACGCGACCGACGACGCCGGCGTCGAGCTCCTTGATCACGAGACCTTTCGGATTACCGACTATGTCCGCGGTCGTGGCGAGTATGCCCGCGCCGTCGCGCAGCTCGATCAGCCCGACCCGTTGCAGGAGGATCAAAGCGCGCCCCTCGTTCGATGGATCATTGGGAACGCCGATGATCGCGCCTTTCGGCAAATTGGCCGGGGAATGGACCTTGCGCGAATAGAGGCCGATCGGCCAGACCGCGGTGAAGCCGACAGGCGTGATGTGGTAGCCGCGCGTCCTGATCTGATTATCGAGATAGGGCTTGTGCTGAAACGCATTGGCGTCGACGTCGCCGCGCTCCAAGGCCTCGTTGGGCTGGGTGTAGTCGTTGAAGACGACGGTCTTTATGGTCAATCCATTGGCGGCGGCCTGCGCCGCCACCACTTTCCAAAGGTCTTCATCCTCGCCTCCGATAATGCCGATACGCACTGTGGCCGCGACGGCCGGCGCCGCGGGAAGCGCGAGAGCGGACAGGGCGAACGTCGTAGCCAGCGCGAGCCAGAAGATCGAACGGCGGACGCATTTCTCCATGGCCGCTTCGGTGGAAGCGGGTCCCGCTCTGTTCGGAGCCCTGGTCATTGCGTCGATCCTGTGGCCGCGTGATCTCAGCATAAAAAAGACTATACCAGTAGATAATGTCAATATAGCATCCGCTCAGGAACCGCGCCCAACTGCCGCGCTCGGGCTCAGTTGCCTGCGCCGAGCCCTTACGCCAACGGCATTGGCCGGTCTGGATGATCGCGCGAGGGCGCTAGATGCCGAAGCCCTTGCATTGACCCGTTCATATTTCTACCAATAAGATCGAAAAATCGAGGGGATTTGAGGACGCCGTGCCGCAAGATCTGACGCAGGTTTCAGCGAGCGAGCTGATCGCCGCCTATCGTTCGAAGGCCCTCTCGCCCGTCGAGGTCGCGGCGGCGACGTTGAAACGCATCGCCGAGCTGCAACCGCATTTCAACGCCTATCGCGCCGTCGACGCAGAGGCCGCGCTGGCGCAGGCCAAGGCCTCCGAGGCGCGTTGGGCGAAAGGCGCGCCGCTCGGGCTCCTCGACGGGGTTCCCGTCGGCTTCAAGGATCTGCTCAATGTGAAGGGCTTTCCGACGCGCAAGGGAAGCCTCGCGACGCCGGACACTGTGCAGCAGGCCGATTCCCCGCCTGCAGCGCGCCTCCGCGACTCGGGCGCCGTCATACTGGGCAAGACCCAGACGGCCGAGTTCGGCCTCAAAGGCCTCACGGAGACAAAGCTCGCGGGCGTGACGCCCAATGCCTGGGATCGGCAATATGTGAGCGGCGGCAGCAGCGGCGGCGCCGGCGTCGCGGCCGCTCTCGGCCTCGGGCCGTTGCAGGTGGCGACGGACGGCGGCGGCTCCATCCGCAATCCCGCGGCGATCAATGGCGTGTTCGGCTTCAAGCCGACCTTCGGCCGCGTCGCCGGCTATCCGCACAATGGTTCGCTGTTCCACATCGGCCCCATCACGCGCACGGTGACCGACGCCGCCCTGCTGTTGAATGTCATCGCCCAGCCGGATGCGCGCGATTGGACGAGCCTGCCCAGCGACGGCCGCGATTGGACCGCCGGCCTCGACGGCGGCGTGAAGGGACTGCGGGTCGCCTATAGCCGCACGCTCGGCTATATCCAGGTCGATCCGGGCGTCGCCGCCGTCGTCGACCGCGCGGTGGCGCGCCTCGCCGAGCTCGGCGTTATCGTCGAGGAGGCCGATCCTGGCTTCTCGGACCCGTCCGCGATCATCGACGCGATCAACGCCGAGCGGGCGATCCGCCTGCGCCGCGATATCGGCGACGCCGGACTGGACCTCATCGATCCGGGGATACGCAAGCGCGTCGAGCGGCTGGAGCGCCAAACGCTCGCAGAGGTCGTCGAGGCCAATGAGCGGCGCACCGAGCTCGGCATTCAGTTGCGCCGGTTCCACGAGAAATACGATCTGCTGGTGACGCCCGTGCAGTCCAAGCCGGTTCCGCGCGTCGGGACGGCGCCGGAGACGCCCTTCGCCTTCCCGTTCAACATCACGCAGCAGCCGGCCGCCTCCGCGCCCGCGGGCTTCGACAATAATGGCCTGCCGGTCGGGCTCCATATCGTCGGGCCGCAATTCGGCGACGCGACGGTGTTGCGTCTCGCAAGGGCGTTCGAAAAGCTCCAGCCTTTCCCGACGCCGCATCTCGAGTCGCTGGGCCGTCTCTGAGGCCAGTTGGCCTCAGCGTGCGGAGGAGTCGATGAGATGGATCGACCAGCGGGCGATCTTGCGCACGTCGGGGTCCGGGTCTTCGGCCAGGCGCCCGAGGATCGGCAGGGCGTCGGCGTGGCGGATTTCGCCGAGGGCGGCGGCGACTTCCTTGCGCAGATTGCTCACGGCGTGCGTCGTCAGCGCGCCGAGCGCCGCAATCGCTTCGACCGCCCCCGTGCATCCGAGAGAGCGAGCTGCCTGGAGGGCGACCTGCCAGCTCTCGTCCGACAGCGTATGAATCAGGCCCGCCTCGACTCCCGTCGCTCGCGCCTTTCCGGCGAGAGCGGCGGCGGCCTCTCGCACGCGCCAATGTGCGTCGGCGAGGCCGGCGCGTATCGCCTCGAGAATCGCCGGCGCTGGCGCGAAGGCGAGCGCCGCCAGGGCGGCCCGCCGCACCTCGAAATGATCGTCGCGGACGGCGTGGATCAACGCCGGCGTCGTCGTCTTGTCCTTCAAATAGGCCACCGCGCCGATCGCCTCCCGCCGCACCTGGGCGTCTTCATCCTCGAGCGCGCGTAGAGCGGGCGTCAGCGTCGCCGTGACGCGCAGGCCGCGCAACCCCCTCCAGGCTGCAGCGCGGACATCCGCCCGCTCGTGACCGACGAGCGCGAGAAGGGGCGGCGCCGCTTCCGGCGTACGGAACTGACGAAGGCTGGAATCGGCCGTGGCGGCGACTTCGGCGTCCGCGTCGAGAAGGGCGATCGCCAGAGCGCTCGCCGCCGCCGCCCCGTCGAATTGCTCGAGCCCGCCGGCCGCCGCGCGCCTCACGCCCGGATGCGGATCGCGCAACGCCTGGATGAGCAGCGCTTCGCCCGCCGGCTCGCCGCTCTCGGCGAGATCCATGATCGCGATGCGTCGCTCATCGGCATCCTCGCTTCCGAAGCGCTCGGCGATGTCGGCGAGATCGATTCCTTGTTCTTCGAAAATGCCGTCGCGCGCCATCGCCGTCACCGCAGGAGATAGGGAATCGACACGGTGATCGCCTTCGTCGGGCAATCGAGCTCGCAGGGCAGGCAATACCAGCATTCGTCATATTTCATATGCGCTTTTCCCGTCGCCGGATCGATGCGCAGAACGTCGAGCGGGCAGACGTCGACGCAGATGGTGCAGCCCTTGTCGGCGATGCACTTCTCGAGGTCGACCTTGACGGGAAATTCGGAAGGGTTCTCGGCGAAAGACATGGGACCCTCAGCTTCGCGCTTCTATGCGCAGACGGTCATAGGCGTCGCGCTCCGTCGCCTCCACCGGCACGATATAAGGATCGACGGCACGCTTACGACAAGCGATGGCGCCCTTCACATCCTTATAGAGTTGCACATGGCAGAACCAGTCCTCGTCGTTGCGATCCGGGTAGTCGAGACGATAATGGTACAGGCCCCAGCGGCTTTCCTTGCGATAGAGCGAGGCGGCCGCCGCCATCTCCGCGCAATCGAGGATCGAATGCGCCTCGAGCGCTCGCATGAGCTCATGCGCGTCGCGCGCGACGAGGCGTTGCAAGTCTGCGCGAATTTCGGCGAAGCGCTTCTGCGCGATCTCATATTTGCGCGGGGACTTAGGGGGCTGGAGATAATCGTTGACGAAGCGCCGTATCTTATATTCGACCTGATTGGCCGGCAGGCCCTTCTCATTGCGCAGCGGCGCCCGGGTGCGTGCGCGCTCGGCCTCGATCTGCGCCGGGTCGCAATCGGCGAGATCGACCTCGCGCGCATATGCCGCCGCATGTTCTCCCGCGATCGCGCCATTGACGAAGGCGCCGAGCATATAATTATGCGGCACGCTCGCCATGTCGCCCGCCGCATAAAGTCCCTCGACCGTCGTGCGCGCGAATTCGTCGACCCACACGCCCGAAGCGCTGTGGCCGGAGCAGAAGCCGATCTCCGATATGTGCATCTCGACCATGTCGCGGCGATAATCGGTGCCGCGCCCCGCATGAAATTGCCTGCGTGAGGGACGTTCGACCTCGTGCAGAATCCCTTCGACCTCAGCGATGGTCTCTGGCGCAAGATGGTCGAATTTGAGAAACACGGGGCCGCTCCCGCTCTGGAGCTCGCGATAGAATTCCAGCATCATCTGTCCCGACCAATAGTCGGATTCGATGAAGCGCTCGCCGCGGCTGTTCGCCGTGTAGGCGCCGAACGGCCCTCCGACATAGGCGCAGGCGGGGCCATTATAGTCCTTGATGAGCGGATTGATCTGGAAGCATTCGAGATTGGTCAATTCGGCGCCGGCGTGGAACGCCATCGCATAGCCGTCGCCGGAATTGGCGGGGTTCTCATAGGTTCCCCAGAGATAGCCGGAGGCCGGCAAGCCGAGGCGCCCCGCTGCGCCGGCCGCGAGAATCACCGCCTTGGCGCGTATGACCAGCAGTTCGGCGCTACGGCTGTTGACCGCGATCGCGCCCGCGACGCGACCGTCCTTCGCCGTGAGCAGGCGCGTCACCATGAAGCGGTTGGAGATCAGCACCTGCGCCTTGCGCAATTGCCTGTAGAGAATCTTCTTGACCGAGCCTCCTTCCGGCATCGGCAACACATAGGTCCCCAGATGATGGACCTTCTTCACATCGTAATCGCCATTCTCGTCCTTGAGGAATTTGACGCCCCATCGGTCGAGTTCGCAGATCATGTCGAAGGAGCGCTCGGCATAGGCGAGCAGCGCCTTCTGATAGACGATCCCGTCGTTCGCTATGGTGATCTCGCGGACATATTGCTCGGGGCTGGCGAAGCCCGGGATGACCGCATTGTTGAGTCCGTCCATGCCGATCGCGATGGCGCCGGAACGTTTCACATTGGCCTTCTCGAGCAGAACGACCTTCAGCGCCGGATTTGCCGCCTTCGCCTTATAAGCGGCGAGCGGGCCGGCGGTTCCGCCCCCTATGACGAGCACATCGGCCTCATAGACAGCGTCGGCGTCGTCGATATGGCTCACTCGACCCCCTTCTCGTTTTTTCCGCCCGCCCCGGGCGGTTTGCTTTTTCTCAGCCTTTTAGTCTATATTTTTTATATGCTTCAGACCAGCGGCAATCCGGGCTCGGGCGAAGAGGCCCGACTTTCATCGCCGCAGCCAGGGGCGGGAAGGGGGCGCGTCGAATTAAAAGGCGTCTCGGTTTCTTTTGGAGAGGGCGCCGGTCTCTTTGAGCTGAGCCTCACGATCGAGCCCGGCGAATTCCTCTGCCTCCTCGGCCCTTCGGGCTGCGGCAAATCGACGGCGCTCAATGCGATCGGCGGCTTCGTTGCTCCGTCCGCCGGCAATGTCGCGGTCGACGGCGCGCCCGTGCGCGGGCCAGGACCCGACCGAGGCATCGTGTTTCAGCACTATTCGCTCTTTCCGTGGAAGACGGCGCAAGACAATGTCGCCTTCGGCCTGCGCATGCAGGGCGCGTCACGCGCCGAAGCGCGCCGCGCCGCCCGCGACTATCTGGCCACGGTCGGGCTCGCGCGCTTCGCGCAGGACTATCCGGCGAAGCTCTCCGGCGGCATGCAGCAACGCGTCGCCATCGCCCGTGCGCTCGTCAATCGCCCAGCCGTGCTGCTGATGGACGAGCCCTTCGGCGCCCTCGACGCGCAAACGAGAGCGCTGATGCAGGAACATCTCCTCGAGCAATGGCGCGAGGTCGGCAACACGGTCGTTTTCGTCACGCATGATGTGGACGAGGCCTTATTTCTCGGCGATCGCGTCATCGTCCTGAGCGCGGCGCCGGGACGAGTCCGGCTCGATCTGCGGGTCGAGCTGCCGCGCCCCCGGCCACGGGAGATCTATGCGAGCGCGGACTTCATCGAGGCCAAGGCCCGCTGTCTCGAGTTGATCCGACAGGAAAGCCGCCGCGCCTTCGAGAAATCGGACGCGCTCCCATGACCGATGCGCGCACACTGTCGCACAGCGCGCCGAAGGATGGCGGCGAGGCCGGCGCAGCCGTGTCTTCTCGCGCGTCTCCTCCCTCGCGCCGATGGGCCCTGCGCGTCTTATCGATCGCCGCTCTCGTCCTGCTCTGGCAATTCGCGTCGGCCGCCAAGCTCAGGCTACCCTTCGTTTCCTTCGCGTTCCTCCCGGCGCCCACCGAGGTCGCGGAGGCTTTCCTCGAGCTTATTTTCTCGGGAAAGCTCATGTCACATATCGAGGCGAGCGTCGCCCGTGTGCTCGCCGGCTATCTGCTGGCGGCGGTCGTCGGAGTGGCGCTGGGCGTGGTGATCGCACGCAAACGCTTGCTCGAAGACCTCTTGCTGCCGGCGTTGGAGCTGGCGCGGCCCATTCCCGCCGTCGCCTGGATACCTCTTGCTATTCTGATGTTTCCGTCGTCGGAAGCCTCGATGATCTTCATCACCTTCACCGGCGCGTTGTTCCCGATCCTGCTCAATTCCATAGATGCGATCCGCGAGGTGGATGGCCGGCTGGTCGCTTCGGCGCGCTCGCTCGGCGCGCGCGAAGCGACCATCATCCGCGAGGTCATTCTACCAGGCGCTCTGCCCGGCGTCTTCACCGGGCTCTCGATCGGCATGGGAACATCCTGGTTCTGTCTGGTGACCGCGGAAATGATCTCGGGACAGCTCGGGGTCGGCTACTACACTTGGGAATCGTACACGCTTCAAAACTACCCGGACATCGTCGTCGGGATGCTGATTATCGGCGCTCTCGGTTGGGCGAGCAGCGCCGCCGTGCGAGTCCTCGGCGCGCTAGCCATGCCGTGGCGGCGCGAGCATTGAGAAACGCGAGGCGCGCAGGCGCACAAACGAAGGACGAGACCGACGTGCGGATATTGCGCCTCTGGCTGCTGCCGACTTTCCTCGTGGCGCTTTCGAATCCGTTGGCCGCGGAGACGATCCGCATCGCGATCGGCGTGCAGGATACGACGATCAATTGCGCGGCCGGCGGGCTGCTCATTCGTGAGCTCGGCCTTCTGGATCGCTATCTGCCGCGCGACGGAAAGTACAAGGGCGCGACCTATGACGTTCAGTGGAAGAACTTCACGAGCGGCGCGCCCATCACCAACGAGATGGTCGCGGGCAAGCTCGACTTCGGCGTGATGGCGGATTTCCCCGGAGCGCTCAACGGCGTCGCCTTCAAGAAGGCCGGCAAACGCAGCAAGTTCATCGTCGTCTTGTCGGGAAGCGTGCGCGGCAGCGGCAATGGCGTCGTGGTGCCGACCGGGTCCCACGCACAATCTCTCTCCGATCTGAAGGGAAAGACGATATCGGTTCCCTTCGCCTCGACCGCGCATGGCATGCTGTTGCGCGCGATCACCGATCTCGGCTGGAATCCGGACATGGACGTGAAGATCATCGCGCAGGCGCCCGAAGTGGCGGGCTCGGCGTTGCAGAGCGGGCAGATCGACGCCCACGCCGCTTTCGCGCCATTTGCCGAGCTGTTTCCCTATCGCGGCGTAGCGCGAAAAATCTTCGACGGCGCGCAAGCGGGCGTGCCGACGTTTCACGGCGCGCTCGTCGACGCCGAATACGCCGATCGATATCCCGAAGTCGTGGTCGCCTATCTCCGCGCCGTGATCGAAGCGACGCGGCTGCTCACGGCGGAGCCGGAAAAATACAGCGAATTGATCGCCAAGGTGACAGGCATGGACGCGCCGGTCGTCTATCTTTTCCATGGTCCCTTCGGATTGCAGACACGCGCCCTCGCATGGAAAACCGAATTTCGACAGGATGTCGCGACGTCGATCGACACGCTTCGGCTGCTCAAGCGCGCCGACACGGGGCTCGATCTCGACGCATTCATCGACGACATCTTTATCCAGCGAGCGTCGAAAGACGCGGGTCTCGACTATAAATCTCTGCTCGCGGCGGACGCCCCTCCGCCGGTCTTCACGGACGCGTCCACGGGACAGCAGATCGAAGACGTCTCGCAGTCCGCCGAGCTGTGGCTGAAAGACGAAGGCCGAGTGCGTAGATACGCCTCCCTCGCGAGCGCATTGCGCGCGCTCGCCGAGCTCGAGCGCCAAGGCCGGGCAGCGCGCGCGATCTACGCCTTCGATCGCGTAAGCGGCGTCGAGATATTTGCAGATCGCGCATGGTTCGTCTCGGACAGCAATGGACGTTTGAGCGCCTATCTTTCGAAAGACACAGCCTCTCGCTTCGGCGATGGCGCGAATGGCGGCGTGCTGGATTTCACGGAGGCGAAGTCGAAGGCCGTCGGTGTCCCGAACGCCCGTTGAAGGACGAGCCCGGGTTGTGTCGCAAATTTTGTCTACGGAGGGGACGCGGGCGTGTGAGCGTGAGGCTGCTCACACCGCGAGGGCATAGAACTGCAGCGCTGGACGCAATTTGCCCTCGGTCTGCAACTGGTCCTTTCGGATCATATGCATGAGCTCGATCCCCGAGAGTGTCGCGGCAGCCGATCGAAATGATTTGAAGCCCAACATCGGCCGCGTCACTCGCTTCACCGCTCGATGGTCCTGTTCGACAATATTATTGAGATATTTGATGCGGCGGATTTCGATGTCCCCTTCATGCTCCGCATTGTAGCTTTCGATCGCTGCCGTGTTGGCGCCGCTCTTGTCGATTGTGATCTCCTCCGGCTTGCCATGCTGGCCGATCGCCTTGCGCAAAAAGCGCAGAGCCGCTTTGCAATCCCGCTTTGCGGTCAGCAAGAAATCCACCGTCGCGCCTGCCTTGTCGACAGCCCGATACAGATATTTCCAGCAGCCTTTGACTTTCACGTAGGTCTCATCGAGACGCCAGCTGGATCCGATCGCGCGCTTGCGTACACGGAACTGTTTCTCCAGCAAAGGCGCATACTTGACGACCCAGCGGTTGAGCGTGGAATGGTCGACTTCGACGCCTCGCTCTTCCATCATTTCCTCGAGTTGCCGATAGCTCATCGGATACGCCACATACCACCGGACGCCCCACAGGATCATGTCGCGTTCAAAATGGCTGCCCTTGAAATCGATCATCGGACTATTCCGCCTGCCCCTCGCCCGGCGATCATAGCCATAACCGACCCGCGAGAAAAATTTGCGACAGAGCCCGAGCCCGAGGCAAATTCGGTTCTGAGCCAAACGGCAATTTTTAGAATCAGCCTCTCGCAGCCTTGCCTTGTGGAGCTTCGAGGCGAGCGGCGGCACGCCCGCGTTCCGCGAATTGGCGCGGCCTGGCGACGGAAAGGCGCTCTCGCGCTTTCTATGAAACCGGCTCATGAGAAGATAGATGACCGGCGTCGTATAGAGCCGTCAGGAGCTGGCTGAGCGCCAGCCCTCCGACGATCGTCACTATGAAACGCATGCCGAACACCGTCGCGCTTTGCGTGCCGATGCTGCGGAGCAGGACAAGCGCTTTGATCATTCGCTGCGCTTCCTCGGGCGCCTCCTCTTCGAGAACGGCGTCACGCTGAGTTTCGAGGGCCGAGATCTGCGAGAGAACCAATTCGAGCCGCTCGATGATGCAAACGATCTTCGCTTTGGCATGCTCCGGCAGCGGTTGATCCAGCGCCGTCCTCAACGCTTCCAGCCGCACCCGTCGATCGCGACGCAATGGATTGTAGTCCTCCACTCCCACCGTCGCCAGTATCGCGCCAATCCGATTGGTCAGCATGATGCGCTCGCGGACGAGCTCCTCGCGTTCTCTCGATGGTCGCCGTGCGTCCTCTTCGGCTTCCTCGGGAATCATCACCATCGAGCAAACGCGCGGCTCGCCTCGTAGCCAGGCCATTAGCGTTCGAAGCAGAAGATCGGCGTCGATCTTGTCCGACTTCGCTCGCCGCTTGCGCCGTTCCACGGGAACGCTCGACGGTTGGATGACATGGACCTCGACGCCACGCGCCATCAGCCAGCGCGCCAGCCAGAAGCCGCCATACCCAGCCTCATAAACCACGATCACGCGATCGATCTCTTTTCCGAACGCTGCGGCGCGGCGACGGTAGCCCTCGATCGACGTCGCCAGCGCTGCGGTCGCCGGCTCGATCGTCTGCTTGGCCTTGATATTCCCGAGCCCAGGCACATGCGCAGCCACCACCCAGCTCTTGTTGCTGGTTTCCACAGCCATGATGAGCGTCGCGTCATAATCCACGGCCACCGTCGGCAATGCCGATGAAATTGTCTTTCCCATGAGATGGCGTTCCCTGATGCTTTTGCGGCTATCAGGATACCCTCCCGGCCGCCGCTACGCCCTCATGGGATCTGGATTTGGGCCTGACATCCACACATGAGCGCGAGGCAAAAACCCATATTTCAATGAGCGCCGATTTCGGACGATGCGTGCTTGTTTTTCTAAGCTCTATAACTCCGCTAGACAAACTATGTTTTTACCCTTACAGGTACGATCGCGTATGCGCCGCGCCCGATGACCCGGGAAACGATCCTCAAACGCAGCGGACGAACGCGATGGGCGCGACGCCGGAGGGCAAGAAGGAGCTGGTCGGCTTTCAGACGGGCATTCGGGAGAGCGCGCAGAGCTGGAAGGAACTGCTCGTCGACTTGAAGAGGCGCGGCTTGGCGGTCGCGCCGGAGATCGCCGTTGGCGACGGCGCGCTCGGCTTCTGGAAGGCTCACGACGAGGCTTTCCCGAAGACCCGCCATCAGCGTTGCTGGGTGCACAAGACGTTGAACGTCCTGGACAAGCTGCCGAAGTCCGTTCAACCGAACGCCCACAGGGATCTGCGCGAGATCTGGCAGGCGCCGAGCCGCGCGGCGGCCGAGGCGGCGATGACGACCTTCGCCGAGAAATACGCGCCGAAATATCAGAAGGCGGTCGACTGCCTGCTGAAGGATCGCGACACGCTGCTGACCTTCTTCGACTTTCCCGCCGAGCATTTCGTGCATCTGCGGACGTCGAACCCGATCGAGAGCGTGTTTTCGACGGTGCGTCATCGCACGGTTCGCATGAAGGGCGCGCTTTCGCAGGACACGGCGCGCCTCATGGTTTTCAAGCTCGTGATGGCGGCGTCGAAAAATTGGCGGCGGCTGAAAGGACAAAATCAGTTGCCGAAACTCATCGAAGGCGTCACATTCCGCGACGGAATCGAGATCGCCCGCGAAACCAAAACCGCCGCTTGATCCGCCCCGTCACCTAAAATCCGGCATAGCTCGGCGAAAGCCCTGCGCCCTTCCCGCAGACAGGTGACCGGCTAGCCAGGGGCAGCATAGCATTGATCATGGCGGGTATGGTTCCCCTGAACTGGCGCGGATCGGCTTCGACAACAAAACCCTTCACCAAATCAATGTTTCGAGCCACATTCACCAGCAAGGCGGGTTGGCTTTGGAGCTATCGAAATGTCGCGTTACATGCGGTACACACCTTCCCCTTCGACACAGATCTCGGATCGCCTGTTCCGAGCTATCGACTTTCATCAAAATGGCCTTCTATCTCATGCGGAGAAAATATACCTTTTGATTCTTGCCGAAGATGCGGCGCAAGTCACCGCATTGCATTTGCTCGGCGTCATCATGATCCAGACAGATCGTCTGGAACGCGGCATGGAGCTCTTCGATAAGGCGCTGTCGATCAAGCCCGATGACCCCGACATGCTCTACATCCGCGGCAACGCGCTCCAAATGCTGAAGCGCTTCGAAGAGGCGGTGACATCCTACGACAAGGCCATCGCCATTGCTCCCGACTACGCCGACGCGCACTTCAATCGCGCCAACACGCTCCAGATGCTCAAGCGGCTCGACGAGGCAGTAATGTCTTACGACAGAGCACTGTCGATAAATCCCGACTATGTCGACGCGGTCATCAATCGCGGTAATGCTCTCCAGGAGCTCGGCCGGCTCGACGGGGCATTGGCGGCCTATGACAAAGCGCTGTCGATAAAGCCCAGCTATGCTGTCGCCCTCGTCAATCGCGGCGGCGCGCTCCAAGAGCTGAAACGGTTCGCCGAAGCGTTGGCGTCTTACGACCATGCGCTGTCAATCAAACCCGACTTCACGGAGGCTCATTATAATCGCGGTAACGCGCTCCTAGAGCTCAAGCGGCTCGATGAGGCGTCGGCCTCCTACGACAAGGCGCTGTCGATCCAGCCCGACTATGCCGACGCCCTCTACAATCGCGGATTGCTCGCGCTGCTCCGAGGCGACTTCATCGCAGGATGGTCTGGGTATGAAAGCCGATGGGATCGCAAAAAAGCGCCAAGGAGAGGCCTTTTGATTTCGTGTCCGACATGGGGCGGCGAGGACGTCGTGGGTAAGAGAATAATCGTGTACGATGAGCAAGGCCTAGGAGATGTAATTCAATTTTGTAGATATTTTCTATATCTCGCTGCATCTGGAGCGGACGTAACATTCTTTGTGCGCTATCGCTTGCTGGGTTTGATGCGTCACTCTATCGCGGGCGTCCGGTTCGTGCCCAGTCTTCCTGAAGGCGAGGCCTTCGACTATCAATGTGCTTTGCTGAGCCTTCCGTTCGCCTTTGGAAGCCGTCTAAAGCTTCCGCCTGGGGAAACGCCTTATCTGCGCGCGGAAGTGGAACGCGTACGGAAATGGAAAGCGAGGCTTGGAGGCCAAGGTTTTAAGATCGGGATCGCTTGGCAGGGTAGCAAGGCGGGGAAGATCGACAACGGGCGATCATTTGCGCTCGCGGAGTTTCTGGCGATATCGCGGCTGCCGAACGTGCGGCTGATTTCGTTGCAGAAGAACGAGGGAGTCGAACAGCTACGCGAATTGCTCGAAGGCATGACGGTCGAGACACTCGGTGACGACTATGACGCAGACGATGATGCGTTTGCTGATTCGGTGGCGGTCATGGAAAGCTTAGACCTCGTCATCAGCTGTGACACATCGATCGCGCATCTTGCGGGCGCATTGGCGCGGCCGGTCTGGTTAGCGGTCAAATACGTTCCGGACTGGCGCTGGATGTTGGACCGGACGGATAGTCCCTGGTATCCGACGATGCGTCTTTTCCGCCAACAGACGAGGGACGATTGGCGTAGCGTCTTCTCGGATATTGAAAGCGCATTGCGTGAGCTGATGGACAAAGAGCGTCAGCGAACGAAGAAACGCGAACTCGCCACGCCGCGGGCGCCGGTTTCATGGGGGCGAGTTGATCGACAAAATCACGATTCTCGAAATCAAGAGCGTCGAGATATTTGAGCCCGCGGCGCGCGCCAACGTGCAGAAAGAACTGCTTCTGTTGCAGGAAATCGTAGATATGCATGGAGGTTGCGAGGAGATTTTGAATCTTAAGGACAACCTGAAAACCGTCAACAGCACACTGTGGAAGATAGAAGACGCTCTCCGCGAAAAAGAGGGCCGACGAGAATTCGACGCGGAGTTCATCGAACTCGCTCGATCCGTCTACAAATTCAATGATGAACGCGCGCTTCTCAAACGACGAATCAATGACGTTCTCAAGTCGGAAATCGTCGAGGAGAAAAGATTCGTCGCAAGCATTACAGCGGAGGCACGTTAACATCACCATGCGAAAGGTCGCCGGCTAGCAGAGCCTCGCCGAGCGGTCCTCCGATCAGCCCATTGATCTTGCCGCTTGTCAGGAGCCACGGGCTTGAACGCGGGGTCGAATCCGAATATACCTCGATTAGGATATGCGTATATAAAATATGAGGTATCCTGTGGCCTATAGCATCAAAGACCCGGAGACCGACGAACTCATTCGCAAGCTCGCGAAAGCGAAGGGGAAGCCCATCGTCGACGCCATCCGAGATGGCTTGCGCCAATGAGCTCCAGCGCGAGCGGGAGAAAAAGGGCTCTGTCGCGAATTTTTCTCGCGGGCCGGTTGGGGCTATGATCGCCGGGCTGGGGCAGGCGGAATAGCGTGATGATCGATTTCAAGGGCAGCCATTTTGAACGCGACGTGATCCTGTGGGGCGTCCGCTGGTATGTGGCGTATCCGATGAGCTATCGTCAGCTCGAGGAAATGATGGAAGAGCGCGGCGTCGAGGTCGACCATTCCACGCTCAACCGCTGGGTCGCCAAATACGCGCCTTTGCTGGAAATGGAGTTTCGTGCTCGCAAGCGCGCTGTCGGGTCGAGCTGGCGTCTCGATGAGACCTATGTGAAAGTCAAAGGCTGCTGGAAATATCAGTATCGGGCGGTCGACAAAGCGGGTGCGACGGTCGATTTCCTTCTGACGGCCAAGAGGGATTGCAAAGCCGCGTTGCGTTTCTTGGGCAAGGCGATCGGCCAGCACGGCGAGCCGAAGAAGATCACGATCGACAAGAGCGGAGCCAACACAGCGGCGATCGAAAGCTACAATGAGGAGCGTGAAGCGGACATCGAAATCCGGCGCATCAAATATCTCAATAATATCGTCGAGCAAGACCATCGAGCGGTGAAGCAAGTGACGCGTCCGACGCTGGGTTTCAAATCATTTCGATCGGCTGCCGCGACGCTTTCTGGGATCGAGCTGATGCACATGATCCGAAAGGGGCAGATGCGAACGACGAACGAAATGCGTCCCGCGCAGCAATTCTATTCCCTTGCCGCCTGAGTCACGTCATTCTCGGTCACCCGTCGCGCCTATAGACAAATTTCGCGACAGAACCAAAATTCGCGACAGAGCCATCAGACCCGCCTCGCCATGCCAGCCGGCGTTGTCGAGGACGAGCACAGGATCCTTGCCAAGCCCTTGGACTGGGGCTATGCACACCATCCTACTAGATTTTGGGTTCGGCTCAGCGACCCGCTGGAGAAGCACGAGCGGCGAAAGGCCATACGGCTTCACAGTCTGCCGCCGCGTCTCGGTTTTCGACAATGGATTTTCTTCAAAAAGCGATCACCCGGCCCGTGGCGACGACGCTCCTGACCCTCGGCTGCATGCTGCTGGGTCTGAGCGCATTCTTCTATTTGCCGATCGCACCCTTCCCGCAGGTCGACTATCCGACGATCTATGTCACAGCGACCATGCCGGGCGCAGGGCCGGAGACGATGGCGTCCTCCGTGGCGACGCCGCTCGAACGTCACTTGGGCAGGATCGCCGACGTTCGGGAAATTTCATCGTCCAGCATCTCCGGCATGTCGTCGGTCTTCCTCGAATTCGGGCTCGCCCGCAGCGTGGATGGCGCGGCGCGCGACGTTCAGGCCGCGATCAATTCGGCGCGAGTCGATTTGCCGGCGACGTTGCGCGCCAATCCGACTTACACCAAGGCCAATCCGGGCGAGAATCCGATCTTTATCCTGGCCTTGACCTCGTCCAAGCTGTCCCAGAGCGCGATCTATGACGCCGCGACTGTCGTTCTGCAGCAGAAGCTCGCGCAGGTGGACGGCGTCGGGCGCGTCCTGATCGTCGGCTCCTCTCTTCCCGGCGTTCGCATCGAGCTCAACCCCGGTCTCACTGCGAAATATGGAGTAGCGCTCGAAGATGTCCGAGTGGCGATCGCCGCCACGAATGTCAGCCATCCGAAGGGGGCGTTGGAGTCCAACGAGAGCCGGCTGCAGATCTACGCGAACGACCAGATTTTCAAGGCCGCCGATTACCGAGACATCATCGTCGCGACCCGCAATGGCGGACCGGTTCGTCTCGCGGACATCGCCGACGTCGCCGATTCGGTCGAGGATCTGCGCACCATGGGCCTTTGCAATGGCGCGCCCGCGGTCCAGGTCATTCTCTATCGCCAGCCGGGCGCAAATATGGTCGAGACCGTCGATCGCGTGCGCGCGCTGCTGCCCGCCCTCTCCCATGCCCTGCCCGGCGATCTGCAGATCGACGTCGTTCAAGACAGGACGCTCACGATCCGCAATTCGCTGCGCGAACTCGAGCTCGCTCTGCTGATCGCCATCGTCCTCGTCGTCGTCGTCGTCTTCCTGTTTCTACGCGATGCGAAGGTGACGCTGATCTCCACCATCACGATCCCGGCGACATTGTCGACGACCTTCGCGCTCATGTACGCTTTCGGCTATTCGATCAACAATTTGTCGCTGATGGCGCTCACCATCGCGACAGGCGTGATCGTCGATGACGCGATCGTCGTCGTCGAATGCGCGATGCGCCGCATCGAGGCCGGGGCGCATCCTTTCAACGCCGCGATGGAGAGCGTGCGAGAGGCGGCCTTCACGATCATTGCGATGAGCCTCTCGCTCGTCGCGGTCTTTCTGCCAGTGTCGTTTCTCGACGGCGTCATCGGACGCATGCTGCGTGAATTCGCAATCGTGCTGACGGTTGCGATCGTCGTCTCGATGGTTCTGTCCCTCACGACGACCCCCATGTTATGCGGCCATGTTCTCCGCATGCGCGCGCAGGACGCCAGACCCAGCGAGCGTCTGTGGGGTTGCTTGACGAAGGCCTATTCATATTCGCTTTCCGCGATGATCGCGCGTCCGGTGTCGACAATGGCGGCGTTGAGCAGCGTCATCGTCCTCAATCTCTATCTCTTTGCGGCAATCCCGAAGAGCCTGTTTCCCTTCCAGGACACGGGACGCGTGCGCGGCACGATCATCGCCGATCAGAGCGCCTCCTACACAGTGATGACGCGCAAGCTCGAGCAGACGATCGGAGTCTTGCAGAAAGATCCGGACGTCTTCGCTGCGACTGGAACGATCGGCGGAAATCTCAATGGGCCGACGTCCAACAATCGCGCCGACCTTCTGGTCTGGCTGAAGCCACGCGGGACGCGACGCGTGTCGGCCGATGAGGTGATCGCACGATTGCGCGCTCCCTTGCGGCAAATAAGCGGAGCGACCATCGCGCTTCGATCCGTTCAGGATCTCGCTTTCACCGTCGCGTCGGGAACGGCGAATTACACCTATATTTTGAAGTCCGACGATCTCGGCGCGCTACGCTTTTGGGCGCCACGGCTGACGGAGGCTCTCGCGGCCAGCGGTCGGCTGCTCGATGTCGTCTCCGATCAGCAAGACAAGAGCCTTCAGACGCGGCTCGAGATCGACCGCGTCGCCGCCGCGCGCCTCAATCTCACTGCCGCCGATATCGACAATGAGCTCTACGACGCCTTCGGCCAGCGTCATGTGTCGACACTCTATGCGGCGCACAATCAATATCATGTGGTCATGGAGCTCGCTCCCCAATTCGTCGGTCGGCCGCGATCGCTCGAGAATTTCTTTTTCGTTCCTCCCGGCTCGGGGTCGGGCGTCGAGAGCCGTGGCGCGACGCCGGTGGCCCGAGCGCCCGCCCGCGCGGCCCCGCTCGCGCAACTCGGACGGCTCACACCGGTCCTCGCGCCGATCGCCGTCAATCACTGGGCAGGATCGGCGTCGGTCGGGATCTCATTCAGCCTTCCTCCGACCGAATCTGTCGCCGGCGCGGCGTCCTTCATTCGGGAGACTTTGGCGCGCATCGGGGCTCCGCCATCGATTCATGGCGAGCTGTTCACGCCGACAGGCCCGTTCGAAGGGATATTTGGAAGCTACGGATTTCTGATCTTCGGAGCGATCGCGGTGGTGTACATCATCCTCGGCGTGCTCTACGAGAGCTACGTCCATCCGATAACGATCTTGTCGACGCTTCCGTCCGCGGGCGTCGGCGCCGCGCTCGCGCTCTTGTCGACGAAGACCGAGCTGTCGCTATTCGCCATGATCGGGCTGCTCATGTTGACCGGCGTGGCGATGAAGAACGCGATCATGATGATCGACGTCGCGCTCGCGGCGCAGCGCTCTACCGGCCTCGACGCGGCGCGAGCGATAGAGCTCGCCTGCGTCGAACGGCTTCGGCCGATCATGATGACGACGGCAATCGCCTTTTTCAGCGCTCTGCCCCTGGCGCTCGGCAATGGGGAGGGCGCCGAAATTCGCCAGCCCCTCGGAATATCGATCGCTGGGGGCATTCTTTCGAGCTTGCTGCTCACTTTATACACCACCCCGGTCGTCTATGTGCTCATCGACCGGCTGTCGCGAAGCCGTGCTGGCAAATCCTGAATGTCGCATGTCCACGCATAGGGACGTGGCCGAGTCTTTGCGGCCGTCATGCGCCGAGTCGGAGAACTGTCGCGTTTCGACGAGACCTACTTTGTCGTGCTGATCGTTGCGTTATCGTGTTCTTCGAATACGGTGGACGCACTCATCAAATGAGCTATTTTAGCTCTGTCGCGAATTTTTCGATCGTGTCCCAGAGCGTGGTGTAGCTGGATCGAGGCGGCCACCGGGATTTCCGGCTTTGGCCGGAATGGTCAGGCGGTCACGGCGGACAGCCTGACGATGGGATCATCGCTCAAAGACGCGATGGTTTCCAGCGTCATATAGCGACCGCGCTGCACGGCCCATTCATCGTTCGTCTCGAGCAGGATCGCGCCTGACGTGCCCCCGAAGTTTCATCCAGCGGCGATTTGAGTCCCGGCGGTTGATACGCCCGCGGGCGTGGGGTGAGCAACAGGCGATCGGCGGAGCTGGTCCGGATTGCGCAGCCGATCGCCTGTTGCGGTGAGCGCGGCCGCATAGTCCGCCGGCGTCGCATAGCCGAGGGAAGAGTGCGGGCGCCGGTGGTTATAATCGTGAACCCAAGAGCGGACTTTCTCTCTCGCATGGTCGAGGCCGAAGAACAGCGTCTCGTTGAGCAGCTCGTCCCGCATGCGGCCGTTGAAGCTCTCGCAGAAGCCGTTCTGCATCGGCTTGCCGGGCATGATGAAATGCCACTCCACCTCGTTCTCCTCTGACCAGGACAGGACGGCGTTCGAGGTGAACTCCGTCCCATTGTCGGAAACGATCATGCCGGGCTTGCCGCGCCTTTCGATCAGCGCCGACAGCTCGCGCGCCACCCGCTTTCCGGAGATCGACGTGTCCGGGGTCGCAGCCAGGCATTCTCGCGTCGCGTCGTCGACGATGTTGAGGATGCGGAATCGTCGGCCGCTGGCGAGCTGGTCGTGCACGAAGTCGAGAGACCATCGGGCATTCGGCTTCGCCTCGACGAGAATCGGCGCCCGGCCGCCGCCGCGGGCGTGCCGTCGCGCCGTCCGCGCGTCGCGTCCTGTCGTCCGGCATAGGCGTGCATCGAAAGGCACGATGCACGCTCCGCTACGCTCTCGTATCGGCTGCAACGCGCGGTCAATGGTCGCTGACTCTCACCTTATTTGGCGCGCGGCAGGCCGAGGCCGAACACGACAAAGCCGGCTCCGGGGCACAAGATCTTTCCGTATCTTCTACGCAATCTGAAGATCGAGCGGCCGAATCACGTCTGGGCGAGCGATATCACCTACATTCCGATTGGTCGCGGCTTCCTCTATCTCGTCGCGATCATCGACTGGGCTAGCCGGGCAGTTTTGTCGTGGCGGCTCTCCAATACGATGGACGTTTCGTTTTGCATCGGGGCGCTCGAAGACGCTCTGGCCAAACACGGCCGGCCCGAGATTTTCAACACCGATCAGGGCTCGCAGTTCACCTCGGCCGCCTTCACCGGCGCGCTGACCGCGGCTGAGATCAAGATCTCCATGGATGGCCGAGGCCGCTGGATGGACAATGTTTTCATCGAACGTCTATGGCGCTCGCTCAAACATGAGGACGTCTATCTCAAAGGCTACGCCGACGGCGTCGAGGCGAAAATCGGGCTCGCCTCGTGGATGGAGTTCTACAATGAGCGGCGCCTTCATCAGGCGCTCGGATATCGGACGCCGATGGCGTTTTGGCGCGACGGCATGGCGGATACGACGGCTGTGGACATGATGGACAACGCTGACGCGTTGACCACATTCCCACAGCAACAGCAGCAGACGAAGCCTTTGGCAGCGTGATAAAGGGATCGGAAGCGGTCCGGATTCCCAACTAACAAGCTGGCTCCAGCGGTCCCGCTACGCGGGTCCATTTCAGATCAGTATTCGCCGGACAATCGGCGGTGCCTAGCGTCCCGAAGGGTTTTATCGAAGCCCCTTGTGCGCGTCGGCAGCCTGTTCCTTTGCGCCGCCTGAGAGTAGGGGGTCATTTTCTGGCGATCACGAACGCATAGTCGGGTATTCGCTCACGGGGCAGATGCTCCCGCCAAAACGCCCCGCTTTCAAGGTCTCGTCGAAGAAGGTTCAAACCTGCATCAAGTTCAGCGGGTCGGCAGAGGTTTCTGAATTGGGACATGTTGTCTCGAATTTTTTTCTTGAAATATATCTCTGGAGCATATTTGCCGGAATATATAAACAAATCAACCGGCCCTTCCGCGACGAAATAAATTTGGGTTTCCTCAATCTTGAATCCCGCGTCCAAGAGCCGAGAGTGGATATCGGCTTCTGACAACAATGAACGGGCGATGGAGTCGATCATGTCCGGAAAATAGCGGCCTAACCACCAAGTTCGCACCAGATCGGGCATTGGCGCAAAAATGATCAACCGTCCGGCGGAAAGCGCCCTGTAGGCTTCATGAAATACACGCGAAGCATCAAGAAAATGCAACGCGTTCACAATGATGGCGCCGGAGAGAGCGTTGTCCTGGATCGGAAGCTCCTCCGCCCGCCCCAGCGCCCAACTGACGCTTGACTTGTGTCCCCTGGCCTGTCGGAGCATCGTCTCCGAAATGTCGACCCCGGTCCAGCAGCCTCCCCTTTGCGCTAAAGCCGCAGCATAATTTCCCGAGCCGCAGGCGATATCGAGAAATGTCCCACCTCGATCGACTTCCAGAACAATCGCCAATACGCCGACTATGCCAGGCTCCGCCCGTCGCGTTTCTGAATAGCTCTGTCCGACGACATCATAATGCTCCACGTGGACCGGCAACATAATTCCCTCCTGAAACAAATAGCCAATATTGCAATTCGCGGCAGCATTCGTTTGCGTTCAAGATCGTTTCTGCGTGAACGCGTCGGAGGTTTCATCACGGGATCCCGCCGACAAACCCAAATTAATCTATAGGAAATATATGTCAATGAAGGCAGCGACGTCACAAGGCTCGGCCTGCGCAGCCAGGGCGAGGAAGGTGGGCACGGCGCCCCCGCCGTCTGGCGCAGCGACGTGACATGGGAGTCGCAGGGGCTCTCCAATGCGCCAGTGGGGGTTCTGTCGCAAATTTTTACCCAGGGGGACTGGCCTGGGTTATGAACCGCCGGATATAGAGCCTGACCCATTCGCATCCGCGTGCTTCTCCAGCGCTTTTAGATGCCGTAACACTGACGGGGCGATTGGCGAACGAAGCCGGCACGCTGTAGCGGTTACGTTCCAAATGGATCAGGCATGTCGGCGAGACCCGCTTGGAGTGTTCGACGAAGCCGTCGAATGGCCGCGATGGCTGTATCAGTTGCGGAACCTCCTCGCGCCAAGCCTCGCCGATCCTCGAGTCCTCCGGTTGATCCGGATGTGGCTCGAAGCCGGCATCTTGGAGAGCGGCAAGTGGCATGAGACGGACAGGGGCACGCCGCAAGGAGAGCCGGCCTCCGAAATTCGGACGGTAGCGTGAGTGGATTTTCTGCCTGACAGCGGCGAGGATTCTCGCTGCGAATCAGGAGCATTCGATGACGAAGAAGAGCCGCCGGACGCATTCTCCGGCGTTTAAAGCGAAGGTGGCTTTGGCCGCGATCAAGGGCGAGAAGACCCTGTCCGAGCTGGCGCAGCAGTTCGACGTTCATCCGAACCAGATCACGACCTGGAAGGGCCAGCTTCTCGAAGGCGCGGCGGGCGTTTTCGGTCAGGAGCTCGCGGCGCATGTGCTCGCGCTCATCCGCGAGGGCGAACGGATCTTCGCCGACGAAACGACGCTGCCCACGCTGAGCCCTGGCGCCGGGAAGACCAAGACGTCATGGTTGTGGGCCTATGCGCGGGATGATCGGCCGTTCGGAGGCGCGGGACCGCCGATGGTCGCCTATCGGTTCGAGGGGAGCCGATCCGGCGATTGCGCGGCGCGCCACCTGGGCGACTATCGCGGCATCCTGCAATGCGACGGCTATGCGGGATATCGCAAGCTCGCGGGCGCTCCTCAATCCAACGGGCTGCGTCTGGCCGGATGTTGGGCCCATCTGCGCCGCCGGTTCTTCGAACTCCACGCGAACGGCGAGTCGATCGTCGCGACGGCGATGGTGGAGCAGATGAAGCTGCTGTGGGCCGTCGAGGAGGAGGTGCGTGGTCAGCCGCCGCAGGCGCGCCTGGCGGCGCGAAGGGCGACGTCGGTCGATATCGTGCAGGCGTTGTTCGATCTCTGGGAGCGCGAGCTGCCGGGGACTGTCAGGAATCTTGTGTGCGGGGCCGGGTTTCCATCACGCCGCGACGAAGCGATCGTCGAACATGATGGCGAATTGATTTTTCGCCTCGCACCATTCGCGCGGCGCCATTTTCCACTCCCCGGCGACTTGGCGCAAGACGAGATAGAGGAGCTTCATCGCCGCATCGTCAGTCGGAAAATGCCCTCTCGTCCGCACGGCGCGCCGCAGCTTCGCGTTCAAGGATTCTATGGCGTTCGTCGTGTAGATGATCCGCCGTACCGCGATCGGAAAGGCGAAAAACGGGATGACCTGCTCCCAATTGCGCCGCCAGCCCTGCGCGATCGACGGATATTTCTTGCCCCAATGGCCGCCGTCGAAGGCCTCCAACGCCTCTTTGGCCGCCTCGGCGGTCGGGGCGCGATAGATCGTCTTCAGCGCGGCGGCGATCGCCTTGCGGTCCTTGTATGAGGCGAATTCCATCGGGTTTCGAATGAGATGCACGATGCAGGTCTGCACGGTCGTCTGCGGAAACACCGCATTGATCGCCTCCGGAAAGCCCTTCAGGCCGTCGACCACGGCGATCAGTATGTCGCCGACGCCGCGGTTCTTCAGCTCGTTCATCACCCGAAGCCAGAATTTGGCGCCCTCCGAGGTCTCGATCCAAAGCCCCAGAATGTCCTTCGTTCCGTCCGGCGTGACGCCGAGCGCCACATAGACGGCCTTGTTGCGGACCAGGCCTTCGTCGCGGATTTTGACGCGCAGCGCGTCGAAGAAAACCAAGGGATACATCGCCTCGAGCGGCCGGTTCTGCCATTCGGCGACGGTCTCCAGCACGGCGTCGGTGACTGTCGAGATCAGATCGGGCGAGACTTCCAGGCCGTAGAGCTCGAGCAAATGGCCCTGGATCTCGCGCACCGTCATGCCGCGCGCATACATCGACACGATTTTCTCGTCGAAGCCGGGAAAGCGGCGCTGATAGCGCGCGATCAGCTTGGGATCGAAGCTCCCCTCCCGGTCCCGCGGGACCCTGATGTCGATCTTCGACGTCTCGGTCAGCACGGTCTTCTTCGAATAGCCGTTGCGGTGGTTCGCCTTGCCCGCCGCCGCTTCGCTCTCGAGATGGTCGTCCATCTCCGCGTTCAGAACCCGTTCCGCCAGCGCCTTCTTCAGCTCATCGAACAAGCCATCCTTGGAAAAAACCTCCTTCGGATCGCGTCCCGACAGCAATTGGTCCAATGTGCCCTTCTTGATCGCCATAGCCCGCCTCCTGCGGTTCTACTATGGCCCCACACACAAGATTCCTGACAGTCCCCAGGTTGACCCCCAATCGGCGCGGAGGCCATAAAAATATACTGGAGCAATCAACGGCTTGGTTTCGTGACCCCTTGCCGATTGGGGGTCAAGGCGTCGAGCCGATTCACAGCCTCGAAAAGCCGCATTGACGGGAAGGCGCCTCCAGAAATGACATCGCCATCGCAACCCAGTTAATTTATCGGTCCCCTCCGAACCGAGGTCAACTGCCGCGCCCGCCGTCCACAGCCGATCGATGTGCTGCGGCTGCACCGGATTACGCTCGATCTCTCGCGTGGCAGCAGCACGCTCTCATCGGAGGACAAGGCAGCCGTTGAATTTGGCGACGAGGGTCTTGCCCGGAGGTAGGTGACAGGGCGGAAAGCGGCAGGGTAGGATCGTTCATGGTGGGACGTGGCGGCTTCGAAACAGCGCGAGTTGGATTCGAAACCGAACTCGAAGCTAGTTTAAGGCTCTGCAACACTCCCGCCAACCGACGCTGAATTTTCCGGGTTAGGACCCATGCGCGCTTTTCTCGAAGGAGGCCTTGAACATGGAGAGACTCCCGAATGAGCTATGGACCAAAATTTTTACCTACCTGCAAGACCCAAACGACTTAAAGGCCGCTATCCTAACCTGCAAGACGTGGAGAGGACTCGCCGAGGGTGCCGTGTATTCATATCCGCATGAATTTCCGCAGATTACGAGAGTAAAGCTACTCGCGGATATCACAAATGCCTCAAGGGTTGTAAATACGTTGGATGCAAAAATTAACACACATGGCCAACAGGCAAAGAATATGAAAGGATTAAAGGACGCAGTTCTTTGTATAAAGGCGGATCTTGTTGGCGTAATTGAAGCGCGGAATAGACTTCCTCCTCTGTTAGCGGGATGGTCAGAAATCATCGATGAATTAGTAAAGAGCTGCAAAGAGCTAATGAAGCGGCTGGCGATGTTTAGAGGCGCTATTAGCGCCTACTTGGTGCGGGGTCCCGACGACGCTGCCATGCAAAGCACGCAGCTAAGGTTGGACTGTCTAATTGACAAGGCCAGTCTGCAATTTCAGAACGTGGATAGATTCGTGATCGAACCCTTCAACGAAATCGTAAAAGTGTGCCAAATCATTGGACTGCTGCTACAGCAAAAATGTAAGGAGAAGAAACCTCTAATGGATCGGCGGGCCTTCATGAGGCTGAAAATACGCGACGGTGATAATTGGAGGGAGGTCTATTCTTTTTATTCCAAGGAATAGATTGCGTCGAAAGCCGATGGAAGTGTCGTTGTTCGCCGGAAAGAGGAATGCGCGACGCAGGTTGCAACATATCTTCTCGGAGACCATCCGGTCGGCGCTCATCTCGCCGATCAGTTGCTTCTGCCCTGGCGCTCGGCGCGGTCGGCGCTTTTGTCACCTGCGCGCCGTCGCCGCATATGCTGACGAATGTCGCGATCATCGAGGCATTTCTCGGCGAGAAAATTACCGCGACGGACCTTGGAAGCGGCAATTGGCGCGTTCTGATTCGATAGGAGGTGGCGGTGCATGCGGTTGCGAATTCCGACGCAATCCGGCCGAGGATTCCGATTTCGGCCGGCGTTCCGATTTGAAGTCGGCTACCATTCCGAACTGAAGCCGGCCACCGGGAGGCCTTCCGGTCCTCTTTTGGGGCTCTGTCGCGAATTTTTCTCGCGGGCCGGTTGGGGCTATGATCGCCGGGCTGGGGCTGGCAGAATAGCGTGATGATCGATTTCAAGGGTAGCCATTTTGAACGCGACGTGATCCTGTGGGGCGTCCGCTGATATGTGGCGTATCCGATGAGCTATCGTCAGCTCGAGGAAATGATGGAAGAGCGCGGCGTCGAGGTCGACCATTCCACGCTCAACCGCTGGGTCGCCAAATATGCGCCTTTGCTGGAAATGGAGTTTCGTGCTCGCAAGCGCGCTGTCGGGTCGAGCTGGCGTCTCGATGAGACCTATGTGAAAGTCAAAGGCTGCTGGAGATATCTGTATCGGGCGGTCGACAAAGCGTGTGCGACGGTCGATTTCCTTCTGACGGCCAAGGGGACTGTCAGGAATCTTGTGTGCGGGGCCAGGTTTCCATCACGCTGTGACGAGCGATCGTCGAACATGATGGCGAATTGATTTTTCGCCTCGCACCACTCGCGTGACGCCATTTTCCACTCCCCGGCGACTTGGCGCAAGACGAGATAGAGGAGCTTCATCGCCGCATCGTCGGTCGGAAAATGCCCTCGGGTCCGCACGGCGCGCCGCAGCTTCGCGTTCAAGGATTCTATGGCGTTCGTCGTGTATATGATCCGCCGCACCGCGATCGGAAAGGCGAAAAACGGGATGACCTGCTCCCAATTGCGCCGCCAGCCCTGCGCGATCGACGGATATTTCTTGCCCCAATGGCCGCCGTCGAAGGCCTCCAACGCCTCTTTGGCCACCTCCGCGGTCGAGGCGCGATAGATCGTCTTCAGCGCGCCGGCGATCGCCTTGCGGTCCTTGTATGAGGCAAATTCCATCGAGTTTCTAATGAGATGCACGATGCAGGTTTGAACGGTCGTCTGCGGAAACACCGCATTGATCGCCTCCAGAAAGCCCTTCAGGCCGTCGACAACGGCGATCAGAATGTCGCCGACGCCGCGGTTTTTCAGCTCGTTCATCACTCGAAGCCAGAATTTGGCGCCCTCCGAGGTTTCGATCCAAAGCCCCAAAATGTCCTTCGTTCCGTCCGGCGTGACGCCGAGCGCGACATAGACCGCCTTGTTGCGGACCAGGCCCTCATCGCGGATTTTGACACGCAGCGCATCGAAGAAAACCAAGGGATACATCGCCTCGAGATGCGGCGTTCGGCCGCCTGCCGCAACACTGCGGTCGGGCGCGCCCAAATTGGCGGCGGTCACGCCTGAACCGGCGCCGGGGCGTCGAGAATCACGGAGGCCTCAGCGCCTCACGAAATCATTGATGTCGGTCTGTGAAAAATCATTGCCCTTGAACAATAGCGGCGCCCGATAGGCGCGCGCGCAGGCGTAGGCGAAGCAATCGCCGAAATTGAGGTCGGCGGGATGGCGGCTACGGCCATATTTTTCGAACGCCTTGAGCGCTACGGCAACCATGCTCTCGGTAACGGGAACGATCCGCACGGCCGCTTCGTCGAGCAGGTCACGAAGCGTGTCTTGGGCCTGGTCGGCCGTCATCTGACGCGCGTTCATAAGCCGCGTGCAGGTCTCGTAGACGGCGAGCGGCGAGGTATAGGGCGACTTGGACGCCGCGATGCGCTCGGCCATTGCCGGGCCTTCCGGCTCTTGCAGAAGGATCGCGAGAAATGCAGACGCGTCGATCATCATTTCTCGTCCCGCCACATTTCATCGAAAAAATCTTTGTGGCTGGCGTGTCGATCCGCCCGTTCGGGGAAAGCGGCGACGCGAGCGACGAGCGGCTGGACGCGCTCCCACAGGCTCTTTTTCTCCCGCTCGCGCTGAAGCTCATTGGCGCAAGCCTCTCGGATGGCGTCGACGATGGGCTTCCCCTTCGCTTTCGCGAGCTTGCGAATAAGCTCGTCGGTCTCCGGGTCTTTGATGCTATAGGCCACAGGATACCTCATATTTGATATACGCATATCCTAATCGAGGTGTATTCGGATTCGGCCCCGCGTTCAAGCCCGTGGCTCGGGGCTCGAAGCGAGCCCCGGTTCTCGGTAGGCGAAACTTGGCGCGCCGCTGGGGGCGAAGCCGAGCGCTCGTTCACGGCTTGCCTCGAGGCGATGGCCGTCCCCCAACCATTTGGAGCGCCGATCGGCATCGAGACCAACCGATTCAGACAGAAGTGCGGATCGAACCGAACCGGTCCGGAATTTCGGCGCGTCACATCGTATCAGCGCGCCAACCACTCCCGGAGCTTCGTCCATCTCTTTCTGCCGGCGCCGCTTCTGACCGCGATCGCCAGCGCCCGGCGCTGACCGACGATGACGACGAGACGCTTGCCGCGCGTGACCGCCGTGTAGAGGAGATTGCGCGCCAGCATGGTGTAATGCTGGGTGGCCAGCGTGATGACGACGGCGGGATATTCCGAGCCCTGCGACTTGTGGATCGTCATCGCATAGGCCGGGACCAAGGCGTCGAGCTCGCCGAACGGATATTCCACCGCCGTGTGAAGGCCGCGCAGGAAGATGCAGGGCTCGCCGCCGATCGTGTCGCCGGCGACTTCCGCGCCGGCGAGCTCGTGATCGAGCGCCGTCCGCACGATCTGCTTGTCGACGTCGAGCAGCTTGACCGCCAGCGTGAGCAGACTCTCGACCGGAAGCCCGCAGTGACCGTCGTCGGTCGCCTCCTGCAGCGCGAAGGACACGCCGGCGCGCCGCGCTGCGGCGCTTCTTTGCCGACGCCCATCTTCATCGCCATGGCGTCGGCGGTCCGAAAGCCGATCCCGCGAATATCGCGGGCGAGCCGATACGGGTCCTCGGTCATGACCCGAATGGCGTCGAACCCATAGGTCTTGAAGATGCGTACCGCTCGTGACGTCCCGACACCATGCGAATGCAGGAACACCATAATGTCGCGCACGGCCTTCTGCTCGGCCCAGCCAGAGGCGATCTTATTGGCCCGGAACTCCCCGATTCCGGACACCTCTTTCAACTTTTCCGGGGTCGCTTCGATGGTTTCGAAGGTCGCCACGCCGAATGCGGCGACAATTCTCGCGGCGAGCTTGGGACCGATGCCCCGGACCATGCCGGAGCCCAGATATTTTTCGATGCCTTCCGCCGTCGTCGGAGGCGTGGTCTTCAGAAAATCAGCTTTGAATTGAAGCCCATGAGCTCGGTCGTTGATCCAGACGCCGACGGCATGAATATATTCGCCCGCCGAAATCGACGCGGCGTGGCCGACGACCGGCACGAGGTCGCGCTTGCCGCGCGTTTTCACCTTCAGAACCGCGAAGCCATTCTCCTCATTGTGGAACGTCACGCGCTCGACCGAGCCGACGAGCGTTTCCCGCGAAACCGCGCTTTGCGATGGCTGTTCAGGTTTCAAGGCGAGGCTCGGGCGCTTCGAAAGGCTTCGCGCCGTTCGATAATCTTACCGTCGTCAAGAGCGGCTGCGCCGCCGGCGATGCGTCGACGACGCGATACTCGACGCCACAGCGCCGAACGGCGCCTTTCCGACGGCGCAGCCCGTCGCGCACATAGGCGCGAGCCTCGTCCTCCGATCCGAATTCGCGCGCGAATGTTCGCCCCCGACAGCCGATCCGGCCGAACGAGATGCGCACGATCCACGCTCCGAACAGATCGCGCCCGGCCTCGACCCGCCACGAACGGTGGCGGTTCGCATCCGGATTTCGGCCCTGCAACGCAATCGCGATCTCGTCCATCGCCGCCATGCCGGCCCTCCACGCCGCCGCTTCGCATTCGCGCACGAGTGAATCACGAATGGGAATCCGGAGCAAAGGGAGAGGAAGCATGGCTACCGCTAGCGCCGGCCGCGCCGACAAGGGTGCGTCGCTTTGCTCCCGCGCGTTCCGCGCGCCCTTGCAGCCCGGCCGTCTCGCGGTCGGCCGACGGCGTTTTGGGAAAGGAGAAGGGGAAATCGAGCTCTCCGCTCCGCCCGACCCGAGAAAGGGACGGAACGCCATGAGCCATGACCCGGAAATCGAACAGCTGCGGGCCGAGACCAATTGCGCCGCGCTGCTGGAGCGCTCGACGCCGCCATGGCGGCTCGATCGCCGAGAGAGCACGAAGAATTGCCTCAAATATCGACGCGGACAGGGAGAAATCCTGATCGTCAATCACGAGGGCCGCGGCTGGTGGGAGCGGCGACGCCAATGCACGCGATCCTCTGAAGATCATTTGCAATCGCATCGCGAAGTTCAAAGACAATCTGATCACGCCGGCCGGCGCCGCCGCCTGGGTCGAAGCCAAGATCGCCAAAAGCGATCGCTCCCGCGAGCCGGTCGATCCCCATACACTGCGCGCCGCCGCGCGCGTCTACGCCGATTATCAGCGCGCCCTGCGCGAGGCGAACGCCGCGGATTTCGGCGACTTGCTATTGTGGCCGACCCTCGCAATGCGCAAGGACGACGCCTATCGCGCGCGCTGGGCGTCGCGCTTCGATTGGCTCGCCGCCGACGAATATCAGGACGTTAATTTCGCTCAATACAGTTGGCTGAAGTCATTCGCCGCTGAACATGGTCGCGTCTTCTGCGTCGGCGACGATGATCAGGCCATTTACGGCTGGCGAGGCTCAGACATCGAGTATATTCGGCGCTTTCACCAAGACTTTCCGAGCGCTGAGCAGGTCAGGCTCGAAGAGAATTTCCGCTCGACCGGCCACATACTCGCCGCCGCCAATGCGGTCATCGCTCGCGACAAGAAGCGTCTCGGCAAGACGCTCTACACGCGAAAAGAGGCGGCGACAGAATAGAGATCGTCGCCTACCGCGACGCCCAGGCCGAGGCCGCCGGCGTCGTCGAGGAGATGCTCGCCCGTCATGCCGAGGGAACGGGGTGGCAGGAGATCGCCATTCTCTATCGCAGCTCCTTCCTGTCGCGCGGCTTCGAAGAGGCCTTGATGCGCGCCCGCATTCCGCATGTGATCGTCGGCGACGTCGGCTTCTATCAGCGCGCCGAGGTCAAGGACGCGCTCGCGCTTCTGCGTCTCGCGGCGACGCCCGACGATCGTCAGTCGGACGAGGCCTTCCGCCGCGTGATCAACGAGCCGCGCCGCGGCTTCGGCGCCAAGGCCATGCAAGCGGTCGAGACGGAGGCCTCCTTTCGGAACGTCTCGCTGTTGCGTGCGATCGACACTGCCGAACTGCCGACGAAATGCCGCGCCGCCGGATTGCAGTTCGCCGACCAGCTCGATCGCCTCATACGGTTTTCGGCTGATTACTTCGGCTTGGCGATTTTTGGCCACCAATGGAAGCCGGCGCGGCTTTTGATGATGTCGCGCTCGCTCGCGAGCGCGGCGCATCTTTCGCCGATGATCGCGTCGAGTTCCTCTATCGTTCCGATGTGCTTGTTGACGATCGGCTCGTCGACGAGAGCCCATAAGGTCTCGGCGGGTTGCAGCTCCGGCGTATAGGGCGGCAGAAAAACCAGTCGCACGCCATCCGGCACGCTCAGACCAGCCTCGCCGTGCCAGCCGGCGTTGTCGATGACGAGCACGATCGTGCGATCGACGCCGGCCTTGGCTTCGCGCGCGAAGGTCTCGAGCAGCGCCGCGAAAAACGGCTTCGAGACGCCGTCGTGCACGTACCAGAAGGTCTCGCCGCTCGCCGGCGAGACGAAGGCGGTCACATAGAGCCAGTCGAAGCGATGATGGCCATGCGCGATCGGCCGCTCGCCGACGGGCGCCCAGACGCGCCGCGTGACCGGTTTCAGGCCGAGCCTGTGCTCGTCGCTGGCGAAGACCTCGACCGATCGCTCTGGATGCTTCGCGGCTTCCTCCGCGACGGCGTCTTCGAGGTTTTTTTGAACGCCGCCGCCTCCTCGGGCGAAGCCACCTTCGGATTTTTGGGGCGTGGAGCCTGGATCGACATGCCGCAGGCTTTCAGCGCTTCCCAGCCGCGCTGAACCGCAACTTTCTCCAGCCCCAATTCGCGCGCGAGAAAAGCCGCGACTTTCGCGCTCGTCCACAAGCCTCCGTCGTCGGGGGGCTCGTTCAGCCGAACGCGCAGCTCGGCGAGCAGATCGGGCTTCAACACCGTCGCCGTCGAGCCGTTGCGCCGGCGCAAGTCGCCGAGAGACTCCGGTCCTTCTGCGTTGTAGCGCGCCGCGAGTTGCTCGATCCAGCGCTGGGCAAAGGATGTCATCTCGGCGACTTCGCCGAGCGTGTGGCCCTTGGCGAGCAGCCAGATCGCATGGAAATGCCGCGCCTCGCGCGCGTTCGAACTCGAAACATACCGTTCACGCAACGCATCGACGCTCAAATGCGCAGCTATCGTCGCCATGACCCGCCTCCAGCGATTCATGGCGATACAGCTTAGCTACTTCGATTCGCCCCGGGAATCCCCGTCGCCGAGTCAATCAGCCGGAACCCGTATCACTCACCGCTGCCATATCCTCGAAACTGGAAACGACAGCTTCCGGTTCAAGGACAGCTCGGCGAAGGCGGACAAACCTGCAAAGGAGAAGACCAAAACTTGACGACCGACTGACCCGCAAGCCATCTTCAACCCGGGTCACTTCTCAACGGAAATCCTGGGTCAAATCTCGACGGAAATCGACAGAAGTGGACGCCGGTTCGACGCTGGAAACGCGTCAAAGCAAAAGACTTTAGTCGCCGCCTCCGCTGTTCCGAGATCGTGTCCGACCGCTCGGACGAAAATCCGATCGTCGAAATATTCGAACAATCTCATTGAACAGGATCATCGAGCGATCGAGCTTCGTTTGGGCCCATGCTCGGGCTCGAGCGCTTTCGGCGCGCGCCGGTCACGATCGCCGGGATAGAGCTCATGCATCGGATCCGGAAAGGTCAATTCGCACTGAGCAAACTCCGAACGACGGGCAAGACAGCGCCGAAGATCTGGACCTCGGCGCGCGCCGCCTGAACCAAAGAACGTCCGAACACAATATCCATCGCCGTATGCGAAATTTGTACCCCAGCCGGGGAAATCTTTCCAAGCCTTCGGCCTCGCAAGCCTTCGAGTGCTACCCCTTGGGTCTTGCGCCCGGAGCGACGATTAGTCGCTCCGGGGTCGTCGGCCTTTTTTGGGCTCAGGCGAGCAGCTCCTTCACGACCTTGCCATAAACGACCGTCGGACGTTCGGCGCGGCCACTTCTCAAGAAGGTCGTCCTGAGGTGATCGAGGCCGAGGAGCTGTAGGACAGTCGCATGGAGGTCATAGGTGTCGACGGGATTTTCGACGGCCTTCAGGCCGATTTCATCCGTCGCGCCATGCGTATATCCGGCTTTCGCCCCACCGCCAGCGAGCCACTGGGTATAGCCCCACGGATTATGATCGCGCCCGTCTCCGCTCTGGCCGTAGGATGTACGCCCGAACTCGGATGTCCAGACCACCAGAGTTTCGTCCAATAGTCCGCGCGACTTCAAATCCGCCAATAGACCGGCGATCGGCTTATCGACCGCGCGTGACAGTGCGCCGTGATTTTCCTCGAGCTTGCTGTGAGCGTCCCAATTGCTGAAATCCACGCCGGCGTTGTCGAAAGGCCAGGACACGACTTGAATGAAGCGCACGCCCCGTTCGACGAGCCGCCTCGCTCTCAACAGAATCGTTCCATATTCGCGTGTCGCCTCTGAATTCAGGCCGTAGAGCTCCCTGGTCGCCGCGGTCTCGCGCGTGATATCCACCGCTTCCGGCGCCGAGGCCTCCATTCGATAAGCGAGCTCATACGAACGCGCCCGCGCCGCCAGCTCGCTGTCGTTGGGATGGCGCGCGGCGTCCTTCTCGTTGAGGTTCGAAAGGAGGTCGAGATTGGATCTCTGCTCGATGGAAGAAACCAATTCCGGCCGCTCGAGGTGAAGTATCGGCGATGGTCCCGACCGAAACGCTGTGCCCTGATAGACGGCGGGAAGGAAGCCCGAGCTCCAATTGATAGATCCGCCCCGTGGCTCCTTATCCCCCGCATAGAGCACGACGAAGGGAGGCAAATCCGGATTGGCCGAGCCGAGTGCATAGGAAACCCAGGATCCGAGCGAAGGACGACCAGGAACGAGATCGCCGGTGTTGAGCTTCAAGATCGAGATATCATGTGTGGCGCCGACGGTGACGCTGGACTTCACGAAAGCGATCTCGTCCGCATGCTGCGCGAGTTCCGGCAGAAAATCAGAGAACCATGCGCCACTCTCGCCATATTGCTTCCAGGTGCGATTTGAGGCGAATAGCTTTCCCGTCTTGCCTTGACCGGCCGTGCGAATGCCCGTCAAGAACGATTCCGGCGTGTCCTGCCCGGCCAGTCGCTCCAAAGTCGGCTTATAGTCGAAAAGATCGAGCGTGCTCGGCGCGCCGTCCATGTGCAGCCAGATGATCGATTTCGCCTTGGGCGCGAAATGCGGCTCCCGTCGCGCCAACGGATCGAGCTTCGGCGCGGCTGCCGCGAAAGGAACCGAAAGCATGCCGCCGCCGGGCATCGAAGCGTTCAGCGCGAAGCCGCCGAGCCCATAGGCCGAACCAACCAACCAGTCACGTCTCGAATGTCCGCTCATGCTATGTTCCTTCGCGAAGCCTTGGGGGATACGTCAAAATCGATAGATGAACTCATTGGAGTTCGCGACAGTGTGAACGAGGTCGACGAGGGCCGAGGCGCGCAACGGATCCTGCGTCGGCGCAACGCCGCCGGTCGGCAAAGCAATCGACAATCTCCCGTCGTTGGCTTTGCTCGCGATCAATTGTCTCTGCTGTTCGAGGAATGCGGCGAGCAGCGCTTTCTCCGATGCGTCCGGCTTTCTCGCGAAGAGTATTTCGTAGAGACGTTCGAATTGCGCCGACTCGTCGCCGCCGACCTCCGCCAGAAGCCGTCCAGCCAGCGCCTGAGACCATTCGAACACGATGTCGCTGTTGATGAGCGTGAGCGCTTGCAACGGCGTCGTCGTCACATCACGCTTGCTATGCACTTGCTGGGTGTTCGCCGAATCGAAAGGCTCGAGCAGAGGATAAGGCACACTGCGTCGAGCAAAGATATAGAGGCTGCGGCGGTTGTGATCTTTCGGATCCTTCGAGACCTCCCAAGCCGAGCCGGCATTCAGATTGCTCGGAACCGCTGGAAACACGCTCGACCCTCCGATCCGCTCGTCCAGCCTACCGGAGGCGGCGAGCAGCGAATCACGAATTTGTTCAGCGTCGAGCCGCTTGCGCGGGAACACGGCGAGCAGCTTGTTCTCCGGATCGACCGCAGCCACGTCTTCCCGATAATCCGATGACTGGCGATAGACGCGCGACAGCAGAATCTGCCGATGCAATGTCTTGACGCTCCATCCTTCCTTCACGAAGTCGGAGGCGAGACGATCCAATAGCTCCGGATGCGTCGGCTTGTCGCCCGCCTTGCCGAAGTCACTGACCGTTCCGACGATTCCCTTGCCGAAATATTCGTTCCAAACGCGATTCACATAGACGCGCGGCGTCAGCTGATTGCTGGAGTCGACGAGCCAATTCGCCAGCGCCAGCCTTCGTCCCGAAGACGTTGCTGTCGGCGTGATGACGGGCTTTTCGCTCGTAAGAGCTTCTGGAAAAGCAGGCCGCGCTTCGTCGAGCGGCCGCTCGTGATTGCCACCGAACAATATATAAGTAGGCGGTGCGTCGGAATGTCCGAGCTCCGTCACCGCCGTTATCGTGTTCGATCCCTTTTTGGGTCGGAGCTCGTCGAACTTTTTCAAATCCTCGAGGAGAGACTTGTATTCTGCGGCCAGCTTCAGAAACGCGTCGCGCGAGACGGTGATGCGGGGGCCCCCGGCGACGACGCCTTCGCCTCCCTCCGAGAAGCGCGCGTAGAGGTCCGCAGGAAGATTGCGCAGAAACTGTCCGAGGCGATCGTCGGTCGAGTTGAGCGCGACACGATGGTTGAGCCATCGGTCGAAGGCGTCCCATTCCTCTTTCGGCTTGAGTATATGCGCTTGGCTGCTCGCCTCGTAACGCTCTTTGTTGAAAGCCGACAACACGTCGCGAAATTGCTCGACGATCTCTTTTCGACGATTCTTGTTCGCTCGAATCGCCTCGTCATATTTCGCCTGCGCGGCTTTGAATTCGTTTTCGACCTCTCCCGGTGCGGCCACCGGCGTCCTTTCGTCGACGCTCGTGTTTGCGAAGAACGCCTGCAAGGAGAAATAGTCCTTCTGGGTAAATTTGTCCGACTTGTGATTATGGCATCGCGCGCAGCCGATCGTTGTGCCGAGCACGACCGAGCCGACAGTGTCGGTTATCTCCGTAGCGACCTGATATTTCCTGAGCACCAGATCCCGAGCGTTGACGTTTTCGGGAAAAGCGGCGAGAAATCCCGTCGCGGTCAGCGCTTCCTGGTCGCCAGGCGCCAGCTCGTCGCCCGCGATCTGCTCTCGAATGAAGCGCGAATACGGCTTGTCAGTGTTGAACGCGTTGATGACATAGTCGCGATAACGATAGAAGTTTCCACGCGTCTCGTCGCCTTGGAAACCGGCGCTATCGGCATAACGCGCCAGATCGAGCCACCGCCGCGCCTGCCGCTCGCCATAATGCGGCGACGCCAGCAGACGATCCACGAGCTTTTCGTAAGCGTCCGGCGCGTCATCCTTCACGAAGCGCGCGACGTCCTCGGGCGTCGGAATGACTCCCCAGACATCCAAGGTCGCGCGGCGAATGAAAGTGGCGCGATCGGCATCCGGCGAGGGAGCTAGATTGGCCTGCTCCAGTTTCGCGAGGATGAATGTGTCGATCGGCGTCCGCCGCCACTCCGTGCGCTCTACGGTCGGCGTCGCCGGAGCCCGCAACGGCTGATATGCCCAATGCGTCCGACCGCCGGCAGAGGCCGACTTTCCATCGTCGGCGGCCAGAGCGACCGAGATCGCAGAGGCCGCCACCAGGGACATAAAAAATGTCTTTTTCGTCATGCGCATAATGGGGCTCCCTCGACATAACGCTTTGTCGCCGCGTGAAAGGGGGATGTTCCCGGGCGCGACTAAATCATACTTAAATAGTATATAATATGCCGATTCTGTCAATCCCGTTCAGAGCGGGTTCTGTTCGGAGGCGGCGATTTGAGCAACTCGCTCGCCGGGCCACTCGCATCGGGCTCCGGCCCGCTCGACATCCGCGCAGAACGGCGTACAATATATTAAATAGCGCCATTTTATCGGCACAGGCGGTGGGTGAACGTCGACAGCCATCGCGCAGCTGTGGACGCTTCTGAGGCCCTCGTCGCGCATTCTCTTCATCGGTCGGGCTCGACGAAAGAAGCGCGTTATAATACATATTATCGATCGATAAAATGTATTGTTGGAGGCGTCATGCCCGTTGCCGATCGAATCCTTCCTCGCGGGCCGTCATGCGAGCTATTGGACGCGCCGAAGCGCCGGCATGCGTCAGGGCGCCGCCGTTTCGACGCCGATCGCCTCGGTAGTCGGCTGTTATCGTCGGTCTGCTTGGCCTCTTGCGTTTTCGGCATGGCGAACGCGATCACGATCCGCCGGGCGCAAGGTCAGGAGGCGACCATCGCCGACGTGACCGTGGGCGCTCAACGGGGTGAATTGACAAAGCAAGAGCAGAAGGTGCTGCTGGAGACGCCCCGCTCCGCCGCGATCATCAATGGAGAAAAGGCCGAGGAACAGCGTCTGGATCGACTCGACGACTTTGCGCTACGCGTTCCGAACTATAGGCCCAACACCGGCAATCCGGAAACATCGCTTCCAGCGATCCGCGGCATGGGATCGGGACGCGTATTGCAAATCGGCGGCGAGTCAGACACGGGCTTCGTGCAAGACAACGTTTTCTGGAAATATGTCGGTTTTCAATGGGGAGACTATGTCGATCTCGATTCCTTCGAGATAGGTCTCGGCCCTCAGGGAACGACGGGCGGCAAGAACACGACCGTGGGCACGATCGGCGTGCGCACGCAATTGCCCGCTTTCGACCGCAAGGCGACATTCGAGACCTCCTACGCCAATTACAGCCGCATCATCGAGAAGCTGAACGTCACCGGACCGATCATCGATGAGAAGCTCGCCTATCGCGTCGCCTTCTATCTCGATCAGGGCGACGGCTGGATTCACGATCAGGCGACAGGGGCCGGCTATCTGAACAATCATCGCTGGGGCGTGCGCGGGCAATTGCTCTATGTCGGCGACGAATTCACCGACCGCCTGATCTTCAATCGCGCGAGCTCCTACGAATATAACAATTACGGGAAGTCGGGACGCGGGCCCTTCTCGGACTCGGCCGTGCTCTATGCGAATGGAACCTTCGGGACGAGCTTTTCGCAGACATTGTGGAACCGACTCGGCCGGCCAGTCCTCACCTTCGATCCCTACAAGCCCTATGTCGTCGGCTTCGGGACGCACGAGGCCCAGACATTGAGCGTGTCGAATCAGATCGATCGCCAGATCGGCGAGAATACGCTCACGTCGATCTCGGCATGGAGGCAATATTACACCCATCCCAATTCTCCCGAGACGCCGGCCGGCGGCGCGCAAGGGACCGAAACGAACAATGGCTACGGCAATATCTGGGTCGATCAATATTCGCAAGAGATCCGGCTCGCTTCGCCCAAGGATCGGCAATTGGAATGGCAGACGGGAATCTATTCGCTCTACGAAAAGCTCTGGGATTTTTCTGGAAACAATTTTGGAACAGACGCCGCGAAATGGTACAATAATTCCGCATTGCAGCGCGGTTTCCAACAGCGCCAGACCGGAAAGTCGAACACTTTTCAGCTCGCCGCTTTCGGCCAGGCGTCATACCATCTCGACGATCGATGGACTCTGACCCTCGGCCTGCGCGACAGCTACGAGGTGAAGGAGGGCTCCAATTTCGCCTGGATCAACGCCTGGAGCACGACCTATTCGGCGCAGCAGGTCTACACGGCGGTTCGCGGCGCGACGGGCGCCGGCATTTTCGACACCGGCGGCCAGATGAAGAAACGCAATATGTTCACGGGAATATTCAACCCGAAATACAAGGTCGACGACAACATCACACTCTACGGCCTGATCGGGCGCGGCGAGAAGGCCGGGGCGATCAATATTTCCGCACTGCCGATCATGGACGGCCTGACATTCAAAGGCTTTCAATCGGTCGTCACAAAGCCGGAGACCTCGTGGGATTACGAGATCGGCGCCAAGACGAGCTGGCTCGACGGACGTTTGATCGCCAATATGAATCTCTATTGGTCCGACATTTTCAATCTTCAGGACCAATTGACCGATACGAGCTATCTGGACAGCACTGGTCAGCCTCTGCGCTTGACCTATCTCGGCAATATACCTCACATACGACTTCGCGGCGTCGAGTTCGATGGGCGCTGGAGTCCGATCGAACGCCTGCAGTTGAACCTGTCTGGCGCCTACACCGAGGTCCGCTACATCGACTTCGCCAATGCGGCTCCCCCCTCGGACTGGATATGGCCGACTCCCAATGCCGCCCCGGCAGGATTCATCAAAGCGCCTTTGACTCTTTCGCGCTCCAACACCCGATGGGAGAATCTGCCGAAATGGGCGTTCAATGTCGGCGCCGACTATGAACATCCTCTGGGTCCGGTCTTCAGCGATCTCGGGCCGAACTGGGCGGTCCCAGTCAATGGTTTCGCCTATGTGAACGTCGCCTGGAAGGACAGAACCCAGCTCACCGACCCGCATTCTGTGTTTCAATATTGGCAGGCGGCCTATTCGCTCGTCGACTTCGGCTTCGGCCTGCGCACGGAAGACAAGCGTTACAGCCTCTCCGTCTGGAGCAAGAATCTCTTCGACAACCGCTATTTCACCTCGTGGACGGCGGGGACGACGACGGCGCCGGCGACCGTCGGCCTCCAAGATATGCCGCGCACTTTCGGCGGCACGCTGAGGGTCACCCTCGATTGATCCCAAGCTGGGTCGGCGATCAGCGTCGGCTTCGGAAATTCGGACAATTGCAGGAGCGCATTTCTGCCTGATCGGGCGCGACTCGGGGCAGGACGCTGAAGAAAGGGCCTCTGAAGCGTGTTCTTCTCCTCCGGGCGGCGCTTGGTGACCGCCGACGAAGTCTGGGGCGGAATGCTGCGACGGCGGCCGTTGCTCATCGGGCCCCAAGGATGACCTGCCTCTGACGCCCCCTGCGGCACGGCCTCGACTGCCTCCTCTGAAGCTGACGGCCGGGTTTTCGGCTTTTCCTTTTGGGCGAACACCACGCTGGACGAGTCGCAGATTTATACTATATAAAAATAGTATGATTATATATTTATTGGAGGCCAGAAGATGCGCTCGCCCCTTTCGATTCACCGCCGCCGAATGTCCTCCGGCAGCGCTGTCCTCGTCTATGCGCTCACGGCCGTCGCCGCGTTCCCGACTTCCCATGCGCAGGAGGCGCAGATCGAAGACGTTCGGGTCGGAGCCGAGGGCGCGACCCGACGGGAGGAAAATTCGCTGCGCAGCGCCCCCCGTTCGGTGGGCTTCGTCAATGGGAAAAAGGCAGAAGAGCAGCACCTCGAGCGCCTGTCCGATTTCTCTCAGCTCGTTCCGAATTATCGGCCCAACGAATCCAATCCCATCGCGTCCCGTCCCGCCATCCGCGGCGTCAGCAGCACGGTGGGCCAGCTCAGCCGTGGCAACATCAATCCGGTCGGAGCCGAATTCGACACCGGCTACATCCTCGATAATGTTTTTTGGAAATATGCCGGCTTTCAGGCCGGCGACCTTGTCGACATCTCGTCTTTCGAGCTCGCGCTCGGACCGCAGGGAACCGCCGGCGGCAAGAATACGACGGTCGGCAATGTGGTCGTCGCGACACAATTGCCGTCCTTCGAGCGGAAGGCGACGATCGAGACGACATTCGCCAATTACAGCCACATCATCGAAAAGCTGAACGTCACCGGACCGCTCATCGACGATCGACTCGCCTACCGGGTGACCGCCTATTTCGACAAGGGCGACGGCTGGATCAGGGATCAGGTCACCGGCGCGAGCTATCTGAACAATGACCGCTGGGGTGTGCGCGGACAGCTTCTCTATGTCGGCGACGAGGTGACCGACCGCCTCATCTTCACCTATGGCGCGCAGCACGAATATACCGCGATCGGCGCCTATACGACAGGTCCCGTGGGTGATTCCATTCTCGTCTATGCGAATGGAACATTGCCTTCGCGCACTTATGCGCAGAATGTCGCGCTGCGGCTCGGCAAGCCCATCCTGACCTATGATCCGTATCGGCCCTATGACACCAACGCCGGAGGCTTCGGCGAGCGCCATCTCATGGTCTCGAACGAAGCGAACTGGACCTGGGGTCGCAACACGCTCTCTTCGATCACCGCCTTTGGCAACTCGCGGGTGATCGGCAATAATCCGTTCAGCAATCAGGAACTGGAGAACAGCGTCGGCGTCTTCTCGCCCTATGTCGATCAGTTCTCGCAAGAATTTCGCCTCTCCTCGCCCAAGGAGGAGCGTCTCGAATGGACCGCGGGACTCTATTCGCTCTATGAGAACGCCTGGAGTCGTACCTATACGCGCTTCGGCAGCGACGCGGCCGCCTGGTATAGCCGCCCGGCGCTGGCGGCTGGCCTGCGGAACAATCGGGACAGCAAGTCGCGAACATTCAGCGTCGCCGGCTATGGGCAGGGAACCTATCACATCGACGACGCCTTCGCTCTCTCCTTCGGCCTGCGCGACAGCTATGAGATCAAGGAAGGCTCCGTATTCAGCTGGGATCAGATCTACGCCAATCAATACACATTCGCTCAGCAAGAGGCGGCCATTCGCGCCGGCGGCGGCCAAGCGCTCTTCGACACTGGCGGACAGAGCAAGACCTTCAATTCCATCACCGGAATCTTCAACCCGCAATACAAGCTCAACGATAATCTTCTCTTCCACGCTCTCGTCGCGCGCGGCGAGAAGTCGGGCGCGATCAACAATTCGGCCCAGCCGATCCTGGACGGCTCCCTCAACTTCAAAGGGTGGCAGCCGCTCATCACCAAGCCCGAAACCTCCTGGGACTATGAGATCGGCGTCAACACCAATTGGCTGGACAATCGGCTCATCGCCAATTTCAATTTCTACTGGAACGACATCTATAATTTTCAGACGAGCCTCACCGACGCCTCCTATACGGACAGCACGGGGCAACCGATCCGCACCTCCTATCTCGGCAACGTCGGCCACCTCCGGCTGCGCGGATTCGAATTCGTCGGGCGATGGAGCCCGCTCGAGCGTCTGTGGCTCTCCTTCAACGGCGCTTATACCGAAGCGCGCTGGATCGACTACGCCAACGCCACGCCGCCGACCGACTGGATCTGGCCGGCGACGGCGGGCTCGCTCACCGCGCCTTTGACGTTGTCGCGCTCCAACACACGTTGGGAAAACCTGCCGATCTGGGCGTTCAATGTCGGCGCCACTTACGATCATCCGCTCGGTCCGCTGTTCCGCGACCTCGGACCGGAATGGGACAGCTCGATCACCGGCTTCGGCTATGTCAATGTCGCCTGGCAGGACAAGACGCAGCTCACCGATCCGCATTCGGTGTTGCAATTCTGGCAGCCGGCCTACGCCATAGTGAATGCCGGCCTCGGCCTGCGCACCGACGACGAGCGTTACAGCCTTTCGGTGTGGGCCAAGAATCTCTTCGACGAGCGGCCGCTCTATTCCTGGTCGCCGGGCGACGCGAGCAATCCGGCGACAATCGGCCTGCCGAGTCAGCCACGCGTCTTCGGCGGCACGCTGCGCGTCAGGCTATTGTGAGGACTGTGGTCGGAATTCGAGCTACACCCGCTTTCAGATGACGGGATGGACCAAGCTACGGTTCTGGTTTCGCGCGGCACGCCGATCGATGCGCGGCCTGCTCGGCGACGACGGCAGTCGCATCGGCCGTGATGGACGTAGGCGACTGCCGTGACCGGACTTCCGAGAACCAGAGATTTCGGGCGTCGGTCTGCCCCTCGCGGCGGCCGCGATCGTTCACTGGGACACCGTCTATCTCGATCTTGCCGTCCGGCATTTGTGCATGCGGGGACCGACGTTTCCGGCAGGGGAGGGTCGACTTCCGCGTGAGCTATTGAATTTGCGGCGACCGACAGGGCAATATCGTGCAGTGACGACTCTGATGGACGCATCAATGGCTGCCGAAGACGCTGAAATATTGTTCCAAGCCGTGTGCTGGCGGCGCGCCGGCAGAGGAGTCGCGGTCGCCACCGTCATAGAGACGTTCGGCTCGGCCCCGCGACCCGTCGGATCCCATCTCGTCGTCGAGGAAAGCGGCCGCTTTCTGGGTTCGGTCTCGGCCGGCTGCGTCGAAGGCGACGTCGTGACGGCGGCACTCGACGTCATCGCCGATGGCGGCTCGAGAGTGCTGGAGTTCGGCGTCGCCGACGAGACAGCTTGGCGCGTCGGACTCTCCTGCGGCGGCCGCATCGTCGTGCTCGTCGAGGCGCTGAACGCCGCCACCGCCGAGTTGCTGGAAATTTCCAATAGAGAGATCGCCGCACGGCGCTCCCATCGAATCGCGACGCCGCTCAATGGCGGCGACCCGCGCCTGCTGAGGATCGGCGATCCGCTCGAACCTTATTCACGACGGAGCGGCGTCGTCGCGCACGAGGGAAGGCGTTGGTTCATCGAGTGGCGCGAACCCGCGCCGCGCCTCGTCATCGTCGGCGCCGTGCATGTCGCGCAATCGCTCGCCCCCATGGCGCAGATCGCGGGCTTCGAGACGATCGTCGTCGATCCGCGCGACGCCTATGCCACGCCGGAGCGCTTCCCCGGCGCACGCCTGGATTTGCGCTGGCCGGACGAAGCGCTGCCGGAAATCGGTCTCGACTCGTCCACGGCGCTCGTCGTGCTCACCCATGATCCGAAGATCGACGACGGCGCGCTGTCGCTGGCGCTCGCCTCGGACTGTTTCTATGTCGGCGCCCTCGGGTCGCGCGCGACTCATGCGCGGCGGATCGAGCGCCTTGTCGCCAAAGGTCTGACGCGGGATGCTCTGGCGCGTATAAAGGCGCCGATCGGCCTCGACATAGGGGCCCTCGGCCCAGCGGAGATCACGGTCTCCGTGCTCGGCGAGCTCATTCTCGAGCGCAAGCGCAAGCCGCTACGCGACGAAGCGAGGAAGACCAAGTGATCGTGGCGATCGTTCTTGCCGCGGGACGCGGAGCGCGCTTTTCCGACGACGGCAGAAACAAGCTGCTCGAGGATTTGGGCGGGCGTCCCTTGCTGCGACACGCGGTCGACGCCGCGCTCGGCTCGCGCGCGGGCGAGACTGTCGTCGTCACCGGTTGGGACCATGAGCGCATCGCCGAGGCGCTCGCGGGGCTACCCGTGACGCTCGTCCACAATCAGTTTCATACGGACGGCATGGCGTCGTCGCTGCTCGCAGGGCTCGAGCGGGCGCGCGAGGCCGCGGGCGCGCTCGTGCTGCTCGCCGACATGCCGAATGTCTCGTCCGCCATCGTCGATCGATTGATCGGAGCCTTCGAGGAGACGCAGGCCGCAGCAGTCGTCCCATTGCGCGGGGGACGACGCGGCAATCCCGTGCTGCTCGGGCGCGAGCTGTTCCCGCGCCTCGCGGAATTGAGCGGCGACGCGGGCGCGCGCGGCCTGCTGCGCGCAACCGCGAACGTCGTCGAGGCGCCCATCCACGATGACGGCGTTCTCGCCGATGTGGATACGCCCGCGGACCTCGTCTCGCTGCGCGAACGAGCCGGTTAGCCCGTCTGGCCGCTCGAACGATTCCGTTCGAGCGGAATCGCTCTAGGCGAAAGCCACGTTGGTCGTCTTCAACGGAACGCTGCGAATGCGCCTTCCCGTCGCCGCGAAGAAAGCGTTGAGCACAGCCGGCGCGGCGACGCAGATCGTCGGCTCGCCAACGCCGCCCCAAAAGCCGCCGCTCGGCATGACGATCGTCTCCACTTTCGGCATGTCCTTGATCCGCATCGAATCATAATTGTCGAAATTGCTCTGCTCGACGCGGCCGTTCTTCACCGTGACGCCGCCATAGAAGAGCGCCGAGAGACCATAGACGAAAGAGCCGGCGACCTGTCGCTCGATCTGCGCCGGATTGACGGCGTGGCCCGTATCCGTCGCGGCGACGATGCGATGAATCTTGATCTTGTCGCCGTCCTGCACGGAGACTTCGGCCGCTGCGGCGACATAGCTTCCATAGCCCATGAAGGAGGCGATTCCGCGATGTACGCCCGTGGGCGCCGGGGCGCTCCAACCGATGCGCTCCGCCACCGCGTCGAGCACGGCGAGCTGCTTGGGATGGTTCTTCATAAGCGCGCGGCGAAAAGCCAAAGGCTCGGCGCCGACGGCGTGAGCGAGCTCGTCGATGAAGCTCTCGAGATAAATGGCGTTGTGATTGATGTTCACGCCGCGCCAGAATCCGGGCGGGACCGGCGGATTGCGCATCGAATGCTCAACCAGCAGATTGGGGATGTCGTAGCCGAGCTGCGCGTCGCCGTCGGGCGCGAAGCCCTGGAAGGCCGCTGGATCGATCCCGTCCTTGATCGCCTCGGGACGCACGCTGGCCAGAATCGATTGACCCGACAGGCGAATGCGCAGACCGACGAGCGTGTTGTCGGCGTCGATGGCGCCGACGAGCCGGCACTGCGTCACCGGATGATATTTGCCATGGGCCATATCCTCCTCGCGCGACCACAAGAGCTTCACCGGCCGACCGGGGAACTGCTTGGCGAGAAGCACAGCCTGAGTGACGTAGTCGGTGAAGCCGCGCCGGCCGAAGCCGCCGCCGAGCATGATCTTGTGGACCTCGCATTTTGCGGGCGGCAGGCCGGAGGCGGCGACCACGGCGGCGAAGGCGGCCTCGCCATTCTGCGTGCCGGTCCACACTTCGCAGCGCTCCGGCGTGTAGAGCGCCGTCGCGTTCAGCGGCTCCATCTGCGCATGATTCTGATGCGGATAGGAATAGATCGCCTCGATCACCTTCGCAGCGCCGGTGATCGCGGCTTCGGCGTCGCCGTTGCGATTGCCGATCACGGCGGGCTGGGCGAAGTCGAGCCCTTCCGCGAGCCATGCGGCCGTCGCCTCGCTGGAAGCGGCCGCGTTCGGCCCCTCGTCCCAGACGATCGGCAAAGCGTCCAAGGCCGTCTTTGCGCGCCACCATGTGTCCGCCACCACGGCGACCGCCGTGTCGCCGACGCGTGCGACCTTCACGACGCCCGGAAAGCCGACGATCTTGCTGTCGTCGAAGCTCTTCAGCCTGCCGCCGAACACCGGGCAATCCCTGATCGCCGCATTCAGCATGTTGGGCAGCTTCACGTCTATGCCGTAGACCATCTTGCCGTTGGTCTTGTCCGCCGTGTCCAGCCGCAGCAGGCCCTTGCCGGCGATTTTCCAGTCTTTTGGATCCTTCAGCGGCGGGTCGGCGGGCGGCGTCAGCTGCGCCGCCGCTGCGGCGACCTTGCCGAAGCTCGTCGAGCGGCCCGAAGCCGCGTGAGTTATAATCCCTTTCTCCGCCTTACACTCTCTGGCAGGGACCTTCCATCCATCGGCCGCGGCCCGGATCAGCATTTCGCGCGCCGTCGCGCCGCCCTTGCGGACATAATCCTGCGAGCCCCGAATGCCTCGGCTGCCGCCCGTCGAGAAATCGCCCCAGACGCGGTTGCGCGCGGCGCTCTGGCCCGGCGTCGGATATTCGGTCGTGACCTTGGACCAGTCGCATTCGAGTTCCTCGGCGACGAGCTGGGCGAGGCCGGTGAGCGACCCCTGCCCCATCTCCGAGCGCGCGATGCGAATGACGATCGTGTCGTCCGGCTTGATGACGACCCAGGCGTTGACCTCTGGCGCGCCGTCCGCCGCCAAGGCGCCCTCGGGCCCCCCGGGAATGTCGAGCCCGAGCATCAGCCCCGCGCCGAGCGAGGCTCCGCCGACGATGAAACCGCGCCGGCCGATGGAGAGAGATTGCGTCATATCCGCCCCCTTTTTACGCCTTCGCCGCGGCGTGTATGGCTTCACGCGCCTGCTGGAACGTCCCGCAACGGCAGATATTGGTGATGGCCTCGTCTATGTCCTTGTCGGTCGGACGCGGATTCTCGCGCAGCAAAGCGGCGGCGGCCATCAGCAGCCCGCTCTGGCAATAACCGCATTGCGGCACGTCATGGGCGATCCACGCCTCTTGCAGGCGATGCAGAACGCCCTCTCGAGCGAGCCCTTCAATGGTGGTGATGTTCTTGCCGACGACATCGCCGGCCAACACGCCGCAGGCCCGAACCGCCTCGCCCTCCACATGCACAGTGCAGGCGCCGCATTGGGCGATGCCGCAGCCATATTTCGTGCCCGTGAGGCCGACATTTTCACGGATCGCCCACAGCAGCGGCGTGTCCGGCGCGACGTCGATGTCGTAGCTGCGCCCATTGACGGTCAGAGTGAGGGTCGTCATGCAAAAGCCTCTCGAAAGGCGCCATTTCGAATTTGTCTACCAAAATAGTCATGTTAATGAAAGGGCGGTGACGAGGGGTCGGTCGGCGCCGACCTCCCTGAAGTTTTTCCCGTTCCGACTCTTTCCGGCAGCTCATTCACGAGCGAAGATCGCGTGGAGAGCCGGCTCGACCCCGCGAGGAAAGTCCATGTTTCGCTCGATCGTCGTCGCTCTTGCTCTCGGCCTGTCCTGCGGCGGCGCTGCGGCCCGTTCGCCGCTCGTGCTGTTCACCGATTTCGGGACTGCGGACGGCGCCGTCGCGGCAATGAAGGGCGTCGCCTATTCGATCTCGCAGGATCTGCTGATCGCCGACCTCAGTCACGAAGATCCGGGCGGCATTTTTGCCGGCGGCTTTCGTCTCTATCAGGCCGAGCAGTTCTGGCCGAAGGGATCGGTGTTCGTCGCCGTGGTCGATCCCGGCGTCGGAACCGGACGGCTCGCCATAGCGCTGGAGACGCTGAGCGGTCGCTTCTTTTTGGCGCCGAACAATGGGCTTCTCACACTCGTCGCCCAGCGCGAAGGCGTGAAGGAACTCCGCGAAATCGACGAGAGCGTGAACCGAAGACCCGGTTCCGAACAATCCCATACATTTCATGGCCGCGACATTTTCGCCTACGCTGGCGCGCGGCTGGCCTCAGGCGCGCAATCCTTCGAGCAGATCGGACGCAAGCTGCCGCCGGAGGCGCTGATCGCGCTTCCCTATCGCGCCGCCGAACGCAAAGGGGATCTCGTGAACGGCGTCATTCCCGTGCTCGACGCGCATTTCGGCAATGTCTGGACGAATATTCCACAGTCGATGTTCGAAGAATTGAAGGTCGCTCTCGGCGACGATCTTCGCGTGCGGATTCATCATGGCGATCGGCTCGTCGTCGATCTCGTCGCCCCCTATCAGCGCACATTCGGCGATGTTCAGCCGGGGACTCCGCTCGTCTATGTCGACAGCCTTTTCGACATGGCCGTCGCGCTCAATCTGGCCAATTTCGCCGAGCGCTACGGTGTTGGATTCGGCCCGGATTGGACGATCGATTTCTCGCGCGCGCCATAGGCGCGCGCCGAAGCATTTGCACCTGGCGTTCGCTGTGCGGCCGCATTGATCTGGACGCCGCCGCTGCGGACGCCCATCACGCTTTCGCCGCGGAATACGGACATCGATCAACCGATCACGTCGAAGGCCATCGAAGCGATTCCAAGAAACGTCCCGCGCTACCGCCGGGGACGAGCTCAGGTATCGGATCCGAAGAGGTCGGGTCGAACTCGGAATTCTTCGAGTCGCAGAGAGTCGAGCGTCCGCCAGCTGCAGCGCCGCGCTCGATGCATATCCCGCGACGCCGGCAGAGCCGTTTCAATCGTCGAAGACAAGATCGAGATTCGCTTCGAACAGATCGCCGATGTCGAGAGGATGGGCGCGGTCGAGAAGGCCGTTATGAATGATCGCGAACCAGATCGGCGCGATGAGCAGATGTGGATAGTTCTCGAGTTCCGGGCGACGCAGCTCCCCTCGCGCTCGCGCAGTCGCGGCCAAATCGTGGATCTGCTTCAAGAGCGGCTCGAACATCACGCGTCGGTAGATATCCGTCATCTCCGGAAATCGCGCGCCCTCGACGAGCACCAGACGGGCGATGGCGGCCCGACCGTTGCGCTCGATCTCGCGTATCGACACGAGCATGGTGCGCCGCATGAATGTCGACACCGTCTCGTCGGGTCGGCGATTGGCGGGGTCGGCGTCGATCAACGCGCCTGCGATCTTCTCCTTCACCACGGCTTCGAATAGCGCCTCCTTTGCCGGAAAATAGCGATAGGGGGTGCCCTTGGCGACGCCGGCGCGCCTCGCGACGCCGTCCATCGTCGTGTCGGCGTAGCCTTTGTCGAGAAACTCGCCGAGCGCCGCATCGACGATGACACGGCGCGTCTGCGCGGTCTTCTCCGGACTCGGCCCTCTGCCGGCCCGCGGCGCTTTCACGGTCTTGGTGATCTTGGTGATCTTGGCGGGTCTTTTCGCCATTGTTCTCGATCCTTTCGGCCGGATCACGGCTTGACATAAAATGACCTAATGGTCATTTTTATCGAAGGCCGGCCCAGACGCAAGCGCTTCGCTGCGATCGCCGGTCGCCTCGGGGCCCTTTCATGACTTTTTTCGGCTCGGGCCATTGGCTGTTCTCGATCAAGACATTCGTCGCCGCTATGATAGCGCTCGCCGTCAGCTTCTGGCTCGATCTTCCACGTCCCTATTGGGCGCTGGCGTCAGTCTATATCGCCTCGCAGCCACTCTCCGGCGCGACGAGGTCCAAGGCCGCCTATCGGGCCGCGGGCACATTGATCGGAGCCACAGGCGCGGTCCTGATGGTTCCCAATCTGGTTGACGCCCCGCTCGCGCTGGCGCTCGCCATGTCGATCTGGTCGGGACTTTGCCTCTATCTCGCGCTCCTCGACCGCACGCCGCGCGGCTATGTGTTCATGCTGGCCGGCTACACGGCGGCGGTCGTCGGCTTTCCGGCCGTCGACGCGCCGGAGACGATCTTCGATCTCGCCTTGTCGCGAGCCGAGGAAATCCTCGTCGGCATCGCCTGTGCGACCCTCATGTCGAGCCTCGTCCTCCCGCGTTCCGTCGGCCCGGTCGTCGCCGAACGGCTCGAGAACTGGCTGCACGGCGCACGCGTTGCCGCCGCCGACACGCTCGATCCGGAAAACAATGCCTCGGCCGACGCGCATTGGCCGCGCCTCGTGACCGAAATGGTGGAGATCGAAACGCTCGCCATCCATCTCGCCTTCGACGCCGCGGTCGAGCGCCGATCGCTCGACAAGGTCCGGCGCATCGTGCCGCGCATGCTCATGCTGTTTCCCGTTCTCTCGGCGGTCTCCGATCGGCTCGCCGCGCTCGCCGACCTCGGCGGCGCCTCGGAGCGCGTTTCGTCAATCGTCGCGGACGCGCACGCCGTGGTCGCCGCGAACAAAACCAACGACGCCGGCAAGGAGACCACCGAGCTGCGGCGCGACCTCGAGGCGGCTGCTTCCTCGAGCGCGGACGCCACCTGGCGCGAGCTCGTCGAGGCGAGCCTCTGCCAACGCCTCGGCGAGCTGCTCGATATTTTGTACGACTGCGGCGAGCTGACGAAAGCGCTCGCCGAGGGAATGGCTCGGCTGGCGCCCCTGCGCCTCACGATCGAATCGCGAATCGAGCGCGCCCGCCATCTCGACCATGGCGCGGCGCTGCATGCCGCCATCACGCTCGCCTGCGCGATTTTCGCCTGCTGCCTGTTCTGGATCGTCACATCCTGGCCGGAAGGCTCCGTCGCCGCGATGATGGCGGCGATCGTCGGAAGCCTCTACGCCTCCCAGGACGATCCTGCTCCGTCGATCACTGGCTTCGCCAAATGGACGATCGTCGCCACGACGATCGCCGGCGTCTATCTTTTCGGCATACTGCCGCACATCCACAATTTCGAGACGCTGGCGCTGGCGCTCGCTCCCGTCTACCTCGCCTTCGGTCTGCTTATCGCGTCGCCGCAGACTTTTCGCATCGGCCTGCCTCTCGCCATCGTCACGCCGACGGCCATGGCCGTTGAGGAACTCTATTCCGCGGACGCCGAGAGCTTCGTCAATTCGAGCCTCGCAATGTCCGCCGGCATGGCGCTGATGGCGGTCGCTACCGCCTTGATCCGTCCGGCGGGCGCGCAATGGCGCGCGCGCGGCTATGCGCGCGCGAACCGGGCCGCCCTCGTTCAGGCCGCCGACCCGCGAGCGGGCAACGACGTGCGCCTGATGGGTCTGATGCTGGATCGCCTGTTTCTGCTCGCGCCCATCGCCCATGAGGTCGAAGGTAAATCGCTCGACGCGCTGTGCGATTTGAGAACCGGGCTAAATATTCTCGATGCGCGCCGAGCGCGAAACGCCCTCAGCGGCTCTCGCCGACGACGGGTCGACGCACTGTTGAAGCATCTTTCCCGACATTTCCACGCCGGAGCGCCGACGCCGTCCCGCGCCGTGCTGCATGCGATCGATCGCGCGATGGCGATGGCGCAAAGCGCGGGCGACGCGCGCCTGCTGCTCGCCCTGGTCGGCCTGCGGCGCTGTCTCTTCACCGCAGAGCCCACGCCAGATCGGTCCTTGTCGGAGGCGAAAGTCGCATGAATGCGGAAATCAGCATTTTCGGCGTGTTCGTATCGTCGCTGCTCGCCTCCGCGCTCGTCGCTTTCGTCCTGGAGATCGTGATCAAGCAAGCGCTCGAAGCCGTTGGCTTCTACCGCTTCGTCTGGCATCCGGCTTTGTTTAATTTCGCCATGTTCGTCTGCCTGCTCGGCGCCTGCGTTCTGCTCTCATCCGTGAGATCACTATGAAATTGAGATTGCTTACCCTCCCGCGCATCGCGACGACCTCGACGCTCGCGGCGGCGGCGATCATCGTCGCCTGGCGTCTATGGGTGCATTACGAGCAGGAGCCCTGGACGAGAGACGCCCGCGTGCGCGCCGACGTCGTCGCTGTCGCCGCCGATGTTTCGGGACTCGTCAGCGAGGTTCTCGTCCATGACGATCAGTTCGTTCACAAGGGCGACGCGCTGTTCCGAATCGATCGGGAGCGCTTCATTCTCGCCCTGCGGCAGGCGGAGGCGATCCTCGACGGGCGCACGGCCGCGCTCGACGCCGTGACGAAAGACCTCGCGCGCTATCGCGCACTGGAGGCGACGAAGACGATCGCTGTCTCCAAGCAGCAGCTCGACGCGGCGATCTCCGCGCAAGCCCAGGCGCAGGCGGCGTCGCGACAGGCGGCGGCCGATCGAGACATCGCCCGATTGAACCTCGAACGATCGGAAGTTCGCGCCTCGGTCAGCGGACCCTTGACGAATTTCGACTTGAGGCCCGGCGCCTATGTGACGGCCGGGAAGGGCGTCGCGGCGCTGATCGACGCGGAGAGCCTGCACGTCGACGGCTATTTCGAAGAAACCAAGCTTCCGATGATTCATGTCGGCGATCGCGCTTTGGTCCGCCTGATGGGAGAGGCAGCCGAGATCGTCGGTCGCGTCGAGGGAATAGCAGGCGGCATAGAGGACCGCGAGCGTAGCGCTGGAACGACGATGCTGCCAAACATCAATCCGACATTCAGCTGGGTGCGGCTCGCACAGCGCATTCCTGTGCGCATCGCGCTCGACTCGACGGCGGGCGACGTCGCATTGATCGCGGGCCGCACAGCCACAGTGATCATCGGCGCAATGAGCCAGACGACGCCGTGACCGCCGCCCTGCAAAGGCGGTCAAGCTGGTATGGCCGACCAGAGCATCGTCGTCCACAATCTTGCGCGCATTCTCGCCGCCGGCGACGGCGCCGCCTTCGACGGCGTGTCGGCGACGCGATGGGCGGAGGAGGGCGAAAGGGGCCTCGTGCTCGATCTGCATTTCTTCGGCGCCTCGCTCGGCGACGACATCGGAGTCGTCGGCGCCGCCGCCGACGCCTGCTACGCCGCCTTCGATCTCGAGAACGCCTTCATGTTCTCTTTCGCGCAGATCGACGCATCGACGCCCGCCGGACGATCGCCTTCGATGCGAAATTCAACCCCCTCGTCCTGAGGCGCTTTTTGCGGAATGCAAAAAGCCTCGAAGGACGTTCCAAAGGGCGACTCTTCGAGACAGGGGCTTCGGCGTGGCTGCGAAATAAGTGAATCAGAGAAGCCTCGACATAAGGGCGCGTCCTTCTCCCGCTCGCAGGAGAAGGATGCGCGGCGAGAGTCTCGCTTGGGGCCGAAGCGTTTATTCGGCGGCCGCTTCCTCGCTCTCGGCCTCGACGGGCGGGGCGGCGCGCAGCGTCAGATAGCGGTCGAGCGCGCTGCGTCGGCGGCGCCAGAAGCCGCGCGCCGATCCGCCCCTGGCGGCCGAGCGCGGCGGTGAGCGCGGCGACCTCCGCCGCGACGGAGCCGCGCGACGCGCGCTTCAGCGCGAGCGAGAGCTTCGCCTCCACCTCAGCCAGCGTGCGATTATCGAGCAGGTAGACGCCCTTACGGTCGAGGCTCGCTACTCCCTCCCGCACCAGCCGGTTCAGCAGGCCGACGATATTGCTGCGCACATCGATCGGCAGCTCGAAGCGATTGCGCTGCATGCTGTGCGTGCGCAGGAAGATGCCGCTGCGCTCGAGATGGCTCCGCACCTCCGCTTCCGTGAGGCCGGTCGCCTTGGCCATCACGATGCAATCGTCGACGATCTTCTTGGCGCCCTCGAAGCCGCCGGCGGCGGAGGCCGTGTCGGCGTCGGCCGCGTTGCGGATGCGCGCGGCGATGGCGCTCATCTCGCCGCGAATCTCGCCGTCGAGCGAGCATTTGTGCTCGAAGGCGGCGCGGCCGGCGATCGTCTCGTCGCGCGTCGTGAGCCGGTCGCGCGTCTCGGCACCCGCGGGCTCGCAGTCGAATTCGGCGGCGACGCCGCCAGTGACCCCCGCGGCCCGCATGGCCGCGACAATTAATTGCCTCGCAGGCGGGCTTGGCCTCGCGAATCCGCGCCCAGCTCGGATCGGCGCGAATGAGATCGCGCGTGAGGGCAAGGCGGCGTGCGGCGCTCACGATATCGGCGGGTTCTTCCTCCGCGACAGCGGCGGCGGCGTGCGCGGAGGGCGCGCTCTCCGCCTTCTGCCGCAGCGTGACGATCTGCGCCGACCCAGCCGGCCATGACCGAACGGTCGATCGTCACGCCCTCGCGCGCGTAAATGCCGGACTGGCGATGCAGCGGAAGATGATCGCAGTATTTGGAGACGATCACATGAGCGAGCAGCGCCGGCCCCGGCCGTCCCTTCTCGATCGGCAGCGTCGGCATGGGCGCCTGAACGATCGTCTCGCAGGCGAGGCAGCTCATCTTCGGCCGCACATGCAAGACGCGCTTGAAGTGCGAGGCGACGTATTCCAGCATCTCGCGCTCGTCGGCGCCTACCGGTCCGAATTTGTTTCCGCCGCAGGTCGGGCAGACGCAGGGCGCGTCGTGGACGATCGTCTCGAGCGGGAGTTGATCGGGCAGAGGAACGCGAACGGACGGCTTCTTCTTCGACTTCGATGACGAAGCGCCGCTCGTGGTCGCTTCGCTTCGCGCCTGCCGCTCGGCGTCGCTCTCCTCCATGTCGCCGATCAGCAATTCGAGCTGTTCGATGTCGCGGTCGAGCTTTTCCGATGAACGCCCGAAGCGCGCGCGCCGCAAAACGGCGAGCTGCATTTTCAGCTTCTCGATCAGCAGCGTTTTGGCGTGAACTTCCGCGGAGAGCGCCGCCGCAAAGCGCCGCAGTTCGGCGGGGTCTTCGGGCAAATCGGCAGAGGCGCGCGACATGATTTCATCTACCACGAAACACGCAACGGCGCAGCTCCGGTGCGCGAGAGGCGACCGTGCCACACGTTCAGGGCCGCCCAGTTGAGCACCTTGTTCCAATCCACGCCTCTGCGCGAGAGGCGACTTCAGCAGGATAGAACATTGATCGGACGAACAAAATAGAGGTTTACGCGCGAACCGTTGCGATCGAACTCCCTAAAAGGAGCGCACATTGAAAGGGAAGCTTCAGATTCTTGATAGCAAGGGATATTTAACTCCGCGAACCTGCCGGCTTCCCACCGGTCGCTCCGGGTTCGCGCTCGTAAAATGTCATGCCCTCGCTTCCGGTGAACGCGAACGCGGATCGAAAGCGAAATCGCCGGAAATCTCGAAAATGGCCGACTTCAATCGAGTGAAAAATGAAGACGCCGGATGAGCTAAACCGTGGTCTGCTCACACGATCATCGGTGCATCGAAGTCCACTGCCGGCTTGGCGCCCACATGCTCCACGCGGCGGCGCCAGTTGCTGCCGAGAAAATAGAACCGGAGGCTCCTTGTTCGGATCGATTCCGCCGATCAGTCGGGCTCGCAGCGTCGCCCATTGCGCCGGATCGACCTCGCATTCGAAAACAGAAAACTGCACGCGTTGCCCGACATCGCGGCAGGCCTTGGCGATTCGTCTCATACGGTTTCCGGCTGATTACTTCGGCTTGGCGATTTTTGGCCACCAATGGAAGCCGGCGCGGCTTTTGATGATGTCGCGCTCGCTCGCGAGCGCGGCGCATCTTTCGCCGATGATCGCGTCGAGTTCCTCTATCGTTCCGATGTGCTTGTTGACGATCGGCTCGTCGACGAGAGCCCATAAGGTCTCGGCGGGTTGCAGCTCCGGCGTATAGGGCGGCAGAAAAACCAGTCGCACGCCATCCGGCACGCTCAGACCAGCCTCGCCGTGCCAGCCGGCGTTGTCGATGACGAGCACGATCGTGCGATCGACGCCGGCCTTGGCTTCGCGCGCGAAGGTCTCGAGCAGCGCCGCGAAAAACGGCTTCGAGACGCCGTCGTGCACGTACCAGAAGGTCTCGCCGCTCGCCGGCGAGACGAAGGCGGTCACATAGAGCCAGTCGAAGCGATGATGGCCATGCGCGATCGGCCGCTCGCCGACGGGCGCCCAGACGCGCCGCGTGACCGGTTTCAGGCCGGCCTGTGCTCGTCGCTGGCGAAGACCTCGACCGATCGCTCTGGATGCTTCGCGGCTTCCTCCGCGACGGCGTCTTCGAGGTTTTTTTGAACGCCGCCGCCTCCTCGGGCGAAGCCACCTTCGGATTTTTGGGGCGTGGAGCCTGGATCGACATGCCGCAGGCTTTCAGCGCTTCCCAGCCGCGCTGAACCGCAACTTTCTCCAGCCCCAATTCGCGCGCGAGAAAAGCCGCGACTTTCGCGCTCGTCCACAAGCCTCCGTCGTCGGGGGGCTCGTTCAGCCGAACGCGCAGCTCGGCGAGCAGATCGGGCTTCAACACCGTCGCCGTCGAGCCGTTGCGCCGGCGCAAGTCGCCGAGAGACTCCGGTCCTTCTGCGTTGTAGCGCGCCGCGAGTTGCTCGATCCAGCGCTGGGCAAAGGACGTCATCTCGGCGACTTCGCCGAGCGTGTGGCCCTTGGCGAGCAGCCAGATCGCATGGAAATGCCGCGCCTCGCGCGCGTTCGAACTCGAAACATACCGTTCACGCAACGCATCGACGCTCAAATGCGCAGCTATCGTCGCCATGACCCGCCTCCAGCGATTCATGGCGATACAGCTTAGCTACTTCGATTCGCCCCGGGAATCCCCGTCGCCGAGTCAATCAGCCGGAACCCGTATCAGTCGCCTGCGGCCGGCCGCCGTCAATGTTTCCACGTCATAGCTGACGAGCACCATCATCTGCGTCCGGCTCCTATTTCCAGATCATCGGCGGATAGCCGTCGAGATCGCCGCGCACCGCCTTGGCCAGCAGTCGCGCCTGAATGTGGGGCAGCAGGCCGATGGCCAGTTTTTCCTTCAGGAAAGGGTGCTCGATTTCCTCGCGCTTGCGTTCCTGAAACGCGACAAGCACCTGCTTACGCGCATCATCGTTGAGAAGCACAGCGCCATTCTCGAACAGGCGAAAATCGCTCACGCCGATTTCGCCGCGATTGATCAGCGCCAGCCGATCAGCCAGATGGGGACGCAACTCCTCCATCAGATCCAGCGCGAGACTCGGGCGTCCGGGACGCAGACGATGCAGAAATCCCACCGCCGGATCGAGCCCGACGCCTTCGAGCGCCGACCGGCAATCGTGAGCCAGCAAGGTATAGAGGAACGACAAGAGCGCATTGACCGCATCAAGCGGCGGACGGCGTGAGCGGGCGCCAAAGCGTAGACCCGGCTCCTTCACGCAGATCAGATGATCGAAAACCCCGAAATAGGCGCGCGCGGCCTCGCCTTCCACGCCGCGCACCTCGTCGAGCGCGCGAGGCTTCAGACAGCGGCGAGCCGCGTCTGCCAGATGTTCTACGGAAGAATGCAGAGCGTCTCTGGCGGTCTGATCCAATCCGTCGCCGTGATCGCGCAACGCCCTTTGCAATACTGCACGCTGGTTGGAGGCTTTGGCGATAATGATCACAGCAGCAAAGTTCGCGCTCGCCGCCTCGCTCTCATGGACACGGAACTGATCGCGGCGCAACAGCACATTGCCCGAGACCGGTCCCTCGACGCGAGCGAGAAAGCGGCCATTGTCGGAGAAATGAGTGATAGCAATTCCCGACTCCACCGCCGCCGCCATCAGGCCAGTAGAGATGGTCACGCGACCGAACGGCGCGATGGAGCCGAGCTTGTGCAGCGGCACGCGCAGCCGCTCCCCGCCGTCCACTTCGACTACGGCGTTCTCTCCGTCCTTGCGTACATAAGCGCCCTCGGTGGAGACATAGAGCGTGTTGAGGTGGCGGCGGTCGACCATCTCACTCCCCGACCATGCGTTCGAGCCAACGCGCCACCTTGCCGCCTTCGGCGGTCTCTCGCGGCGCGCAAATCTCCAGCAGCGAGCAGGCCCGGCAGAGCTTGGCCTCGTAGGTTGCGTGAACCGGACTCTGGGGTTATGGGCATGCTGAGCGTGGAACGATCTTTTCAAAGGACGCCATTTCGACCGCGAAATCATCGTTCTCTGTGTGCGCTGGTATCTGCGATACAAGCTCAGCTTCCGAGACCTCGTGGAAATGATGGCGGAGCGCGGCTTGTCGGTTGCCCATACGACCATCATGCGCTGGGTTCAGCGCTACGTTCCGGAATTTGAAAAGCGATGGAATCGTTTCGCGCGCCAAGTCGGCGGATCGTGGCGCGTCGATGAGACCTACGTCAAAATCAAGGGCCACTAGGTCTATCTCTACCGCGCCGTCGATAAGGCGGGAAAGACAGTGGATTTTTTGCTGCGCGCGAAGCGAGATGTCGGCGCCGCCAAAGCGTTTTTCCGTCGTGCGTTCGCGCGCCACGGACGGCCGCCGCGCAAAATCACTCTCGACGGATATCAGGCGTCACATCGGGCGGCGCCCGCCATGCGGCGATCACGATCGCCGGCGTCGAACTCATGCATCGCATCAGGAAGGGTCAATTCGCGCTGAGCAGATTTAGAGCCGCCGGGACGACTGCGCCCGAAATCTGGAGTGCGGTGCTCGCTGCTTGATCCTAACGAACTGCCGGACCCATCGCGTAGCTATCGGCAATAATTGCACCGCAACCATCTCAAAAACCGGAATCAATGCCAGGCGGCCCTCGGCGGAGGCATACCATCTGTTATGACCGTCGATCGCATCGCCGAGCAACTCGGTGAAAGCGTCGACTTCCTGTACGATGTCGCCAACGAAATGGAGCCAGAGGACGGCGAGATCTGGGTCTACGGCGCCGGAGATCACGAAATCCTCGCCTTCACCGACTTCGGCGTCGAAAACCTCGTCGAACTCATAAAAATCCACAACGAACTGAAATCACGATCCAATCCCTGACCAGAAGGCGCTGCCCTGCGGCCCACAGCGAATGTTTACCGTTTCAGGCGCGGCCTACCATTTGATGTCGGCGGCGGTCACGTTATTGGAGGTGAAGGCAATCTCCATATCCGTGGTGCCGTTGCCCTGGAGATCGACGAATAAGTAACTGCCATTGGCCGTGTTCAGCAGGCCGAACGTATCGGCCGCACCCGCGCGTACGGCTGTCAGATCGACCTTATCCGTGCCGCTCTTGAACCCGTGGATGATGTCATAGGACGAAGTCGTGCTGTCGCTGATCGCCTTGTAGACGAAAGTATCGGCCCCGGCTCCGGCCACGAGGGAGTCCGCGCCGCCGCCGCCAATGATCGTATCAATGCCATTGCCTGCGGCGATCGTTTCGCCAAAACTGGAGCCGGTCAGCGTCTCAACGGTTGTTGATCCCGCTGTTGAGCCGCCCTGCATGAAGACGCCGGTTTGCAGGCCGAGAATATCGGAAGCGTTAATGTCCTGGGTCGAGGCAAGCTCGAAGTAACCCGAGACCGCACCGCCGAAAATATAGGTGCCGCCCTGATAGCGCTGCAGACTGATCGAGGTCGGGTTCAGCGCGGTCATATCGACCTTGTCCGTCCCGGTTTTGAACCCGTGGATAATGTCATAGCTGACAGGTGTTGAATCGCTGGCGGTGTTGTAGACGAAAGTATCGGCCCCGGCTCCCGCCACGAGGGCATCGGCGCCGCCGCCGCCAATGATCCGGTCAATGCCATTGCCCGCCGCGATTGTTTCGCCCAAATTGGAGCCGGTCAACGTTTCGACGCTTGTTGATCCTGCCGTTGAGCCGCCCTGCATGAAGACGCCCGTTTGCAGGCCGAGAATATCGGAAGCGTTAATGTCCTGGGTCGAGGCAAGCTCGAAGTAACCCGAGGCCGCGCCGCCGAAAATATAGGTGCCGCCCTGATAGCGCACGAGGCTGATCGAGGTCGGGTTCAGCGCGGTCATATCGACCTTGTCCGTCCCGGTTTTGAACCCGTGGATAATGTCATAGCTGACGGGTGTTGAATCGTTGGCCGCGTTGTAGACGAAAGTATCGGCTCCGGCTCCGGCCACGAGGGCATCGGCGCCGCCGCCGCCGGTGATCAGGTCAATGCCGCTGCCTGCCGCGATTGTTTCGCCGAAAGCAGAGCCGATCAGCGTCTCGACGCCTGTTGATCCCGCCGTTGAGCCGCCCTGCATGAAGACGCCCGTTTGCAGACCGAGAATATCAGCGGCGTTAATGTCCTGGGTCGAGGCGACTTCAAAATAGCCCGAGGCCGCGCCGCCGAATATGTAGGTGCCGCCCTGATAGCGCACGAGGCTGATCGAGGTCGGGTTCAGCGCGGTCATGTCGACCTTGTCCAGGCCGGTCTTGAAATCATGGATGATGTCATAGGCGGCCGGCGTTGAATCGCTGGCCGTGTTGTAGACGAATGTATTATCGCCCGCCCCACCCGTGAGCGCGTCCGCGCTGCCATTGCCAATGATCGTATCATTGCCTGGTCCGCCCACGAGCTGGTCGGGTCCGGGCGTGCCCGTCAGTGTTACGCCCGGAATAGTCGTAATGACATCTGACAGAACGAAGGCATTGACTGAGCGCACGGAAAGGATGGCTCCTGTCCAGCCTGTGGCTTGCAGCGTATAGAAGCCGTTTTCCTGAATGATTGCGACATTGGTGGGAGAAATTGCCGAGATGTCGATTTTGTCGATGCCGGTCTTGAAGTCTTCAATAATACTGGGTGCGACCGTTGGCGTTGAAATCGAGTCGCTGGCATTCAGGAATTTGAACGTATTGCTGCCCGCATTACCGTAAAGGAGGCTATTGCCGGGACCGGCGATGAGTGTGTCATTGCCGTCGCCGCCGTAGAGAATGTCACTGCCGCCGCCGCCATAGATTGTATCATCGCCGCTGCCGCCGTAGATGATGTTCGCATTCGCGTCGCCGTAGAGAATGTCGTTGTAATTCGACCCGAACATGCCCTGAATATTGACATAGGTATCACCGGCAGCGTCGCCCGTCTTGATCGCGGCATTGGCCAGGGAGGCGGTGACGCCCGCCTTCGCGTCATTATAGGAGGCGTAATTATAGCCCGTGCCGCCATCGAGAGCGTCCGCTCCTGCGCCACCGTCGAGAATATCGTTGCCGCCAAGGCCATTGAGCTGGTCATTGCCCGCCCCGCCATTGATATTATTGGCCCCGCGTCGCCCGTGAGAATGTCGTTATAGCTCGATCCCTGCAAAGAGGCCCCGAGAAGATTATTATAGGTGTCGCCTGCGGCATCGCCCGTATTGCTGGCCGCATTGGCCAAAGAGGCGGTGACGCCCGCCGTGGCCGTGTCATAGGAGACAAGATTGCCCGTGCCCGCCCCATAAAGCGCATCGGCTCCCGCGCCGCCTGTCAGGATATTATAGCCCGATCCGCCATAGAGCGTGTCATTGCCATCGCCGCCCTGCAGCGTGACGGTCGCCGCACTTCCGGCATAGAGCGTGTCATTGCCCGCCCCGCCTTCGATGAGTTGGGCTGTGGCATCGCCAACGAGAATATCGTCAAAGGACGAGCCAACAAGATGCTCGATTGAAATGAAGGTGTCGCCCGCCGCAATGCCGGTGCTCTTGGTGGCGTCGGTCATGTTGACAGTTAGGCCTACTGTTGAATCTGAATAATTTGTGGCGTCATAGCCCGCACCGCCGTTGAGGACATCAGCTCCCGCGCCGCCCTGCAGCGTGTCATTGCCGGCGCCGCCGATCAGCGTGTCATTGCCCAGACCGCCCTGCAGCGTGTCGCCATTATTGTCGGCGATCAGTGTGTCGTCAAAAGTGGAGCCGATGAGGCCCTGAATATCGACATAGGCATCACCGGCAGCGTCGCCCGTATTGATCGCGGCATTGGCCAGGGAGGCGGTGACGCCCGCCTTCGCGTCATTATAGGAGGCGTAATTATAGCCCGTGCCGCCATCAAGATAATCAGCGCCCGGACCGCCGTCGAGAATATCATTGCCCGCACCACCATAGAGCTTGTCATTGCCATAGTGGTTGTAAACAGAGGTGTCGGGATCGCCCAGGATGATGTTGTCCCCGGCGTCGCCATAAAGAACGTCGTCAAAGGGTGATCCCGCCAAGGACGCGCCATAGAGGTTGATATAGGTGTCGCCCGCCGCATCGCCTGTATTGATCGTTGGAGTGGCCATGGAGGCGGTCACGCCGACGGTAGCCGTTTCGTAATCGATGAGATTTCCGGTGCCGCCGCCATGCAATTCATCCGCGCCAGACCCGCCGATCAGGACATTGTAGCCTGTGCCGCCATAGATGATGTCATTGCCCTCCTCGCCCTGGAGCTGGTTCAGGACACCCGTCGCGCTGCCATAGATGATGTCGTTATATTTGGAGCCAATGACATCCTGCAGATTCGTATAGACATCTCCGGCGGCCCAGCCCGTATTGATCCCCGGATTGGCGAGCGAAATGGTGAGGCCCTCGGGCGAGAGATAATAAGAAACTGTGTTCTCGCCGGCGCCGCCATCCATAATGTCGATGCCCGCGCTGCCCACGAGCGTGTCAATGCCGTTGCCGCCATAAAGATAGGTTATCGAGCCGGCCGCGCCAAAACCATAAAGCGTATCGTTTCCGTCGCCGCCATAGAGCGTATCATTATTGCCGTCGCCCGAGATGTAATCATCGTAAGACGAGCCGATGACGGTCGTGATGCCGACATAGGTGTCGCCAACGGCCCAGCCAGTGGGCGATCCGCCGCCGGAAAGATAAATATTGGTCCCCGATGGCGCATTCGCATAGCTGACCGTGAAGGTTCCGACCGAACCTACGAACTGATCCACCGCAGCGGTTGCAAAAAGAGTGGCCATAGGAGCTCCGGTGACAAGGGTTTAGTGACAACAGCAGGAGACTGACGCGAACACAATAATACGGGTTGTGTCGCAAATTTTGCGTTAAGGCGAGATGCAGGACAGGGGGCCTCTCGAGGCTTACGCCGCGAGAGCGTAGAACTGCTTCGCTGGACACAATCTGCGCGCCGTTCGGAACTGTCCCTTTCGGATCATGTGCATGAGTTCGACCCCGGCGAGCGTCGCCGCGGCCGAGCGAAAGGATTGAACCCCAAAGCCGGCCGCGCCACCCGTTTGATCGCTCGGTGGTCCTGTTCGACGATGTTGTTCAGATATTTCCTTCGCCGGATTTTGATGTCCGCCTCGTGCTCCGCGATGTAGCTCTCAATCGCCGCGGTGTTGGCGCCGCTCTTGTCGATCGTGATCTTCTTTGGCGCGCCCTTCTGACTGATCGCTCGGCGCAGGAACAGCAATGCCGCTTTGCGATCGCGCTTTACCGTCAGCAGGAAGCCCACCGTGGCGCCGGCTGTCGACGGCCCGATAGAGATATTTCCAGGAACCTTTGATCTTCACATAGGTCTCATCCTGTTGATTTCCACTGAGAGCTGACCCAGGCAGCACGAGTTTTTCCACCGAGAACTGACCCATGTTCGAACCTTTCCCCCTCGACCGTCGCGGGGATCTGGGAGTGATCGACATGGAGTTATTGAGCGTCATCCGACGCTGGCGATATCGGCAGGAGTTCTCGATCCGGGAGATCGCGCGACGCACGGGGCTGTCGCGCAATACCGTGCGCAAATACCTGCGTTCGGACAGCGTCGAGCCGCGGTTCGCCACGCCCGATCGACCGAGCCGGCTGGACCCGTTCTGCGCATAGGCCAGGATCGCCCACATGGCGGCGTGGCTGTATTGGCCGCCGTTCTCGCGCAGGCCGGGAGGGTAGCCCTTGATGTAGCCCGGATCGAGCGCGGTCTTGTCGAAGGGCGGCGAGAACAGCAGAGCCAAGCGATCCTCTTTGCGGATCAACTGCTCGTACAGGGACGCCATCGCCGCGGATGCGCGCACGGGATCGGCCGCGCCCGACAAGACCGCCCAGGATTGCGCGATCGAATCGATCCGGCACTCTTCGCTGTCTTTCGAGCCGAGCCAAGTTCCGTCGTCGAATGTCGCGCGGCGATACCATTCGCCATCCCACGCTTCACGCTCGAGCGCCTCGCGCAGCTTATCCGCATGTGCGCGCCAGCGGCGCGCGCGGTCTGAGTCGCGTTGTTCGGCCAGCGGCGAAAACAGCGCGATGGTTCGCAGCAGCAGCCAGCCGAGCCACACGCTTTCGCCGGCGCCGCCTTCGCCGACCCGGTTCATGCCGTCGTTCCAATCGCCGCCGCCGATCAGCGGCAAGCCGTGTCCGCCGGTCAACTCCAGGCATTGGTCGAGGCCGCGGGCGCAATGTTCGAACAGTGAAGCGGATTGGTCTGCGATCTGCGCGGGAAAAAAGGCCTCGTGCTCCCCGTCTCGCAAGCGCGGGCCTTCGAGAAATGGCACGATCTCATTCAATATCGCGGCGTCGCCCGAGCTGGCCACATAAATCGCGGTCGCGAAGGCGAGCCAGACGCGATCGTCCGATATCCGCGTTCGCATCCCTTGCCCAGAGTGCGGCAGCCACCAATGCTGCACGTCGCCTTCGACGAATTGCCGGGCGGCGGCGCGCAGAAGATGGCGCCGGCACGCCATGCTGACCGATCGCCTTGTGCAAGAAGCGCAACGCGGCTTTGCAGTCCCTCTTGGCCGTCAGGAGGAAATCCACCGTCGCGCCCGCCTTGTCGACGGCCCGATACAGATACTTCCAGAAGCCTTTGACTTTCACGTAGGTCTCATCGAGACGCCAGCTCGAGCCGACCGCGCTCTTGCGAGCACGGAACTGCTTTTCCAGCAAAGGCGCATACCTGACGACCCAGCGGTTGAGCGTCGAATGGTCGACTTCGACGCCGCGCTCTTCCATCATTTCTTCGAGTTGACGATAGCTCATCGGATACGCCACATACCAGCGGACGCCTCATCGGACTATTCCGCCTGCCCCACGCCCGGCGATCATAGCCCCAACCGACCCGCGAGAAAAATTCGCGACAGAGCCCGCGAGGCCGCGCCAGATGGTTGCGGTGCAATTTTTGTCGATAGCTACGCGATGAGGTCCGGCAGTTCGTCAGGATCAGACGGCAGAGCTGATCAGATTTCATGACCGATTGTCGACAAGCGCGATGAGTCCTCTCAGAAGCGCAACAGGATCTGGCGGACAGCCGCGAATGTGGAGGGCGACCGGCATCACTTCCGAGACGGCTCCGACGCACGCATAGCTCCCCGCGAACATGCCGCCGTCGAAGGCGCAATCGCCGATGGCGACGACCCATTTCGGATCGGGCGTCGCGGCATAAGTCCGCTCCAATGCCTCGCACATGTTCTTCGTTACAGGACCCGTCACCATGAGAACGTCGGCGTGTCGCGGCGAGGCGACGAAGCGCAGCCCGAATCGTTCGAGATCATAGAAAGCATTGCCGAGCGCATGTATTTCGAGTTCGCAGCCATTGCATGAACCGGCGTCGATCTCGCGGATCGACAGACTCCGGCCGAACCTGCGACGACTCGCGCTGTCGAGAATGCCGGCCAACTCGCCGATCGCCGCGTCGTCAGGCGAGGGCGCGAGCTCCGTCAACGGCGCGCGCAGCAGACCTTGGAACAGAAACTTGCGCATGGCCGCCGAGCCTCTAAAGGTCGTGCCCCGAATAGGAACAGTTGAACGATTTGTTGAGAAGGGGGAAGTCAGCGACGATATTGCCCTCGATCACGGCTTCGAGCAGAGGCCATTGGAACCATGACGAATCGCGCAGATGACATCGCTGCACCGTTCTCGTCGCTCCGATCCTCACCCAAACGAGAATGTCGCCACGAAAACTCTCGACGAGCGCAGCGCCCTCGCTGCCTTCGCTCGACGCAGGCAGACTGTCGGTCGACACGGGCCCAGCCGGCATCTTGTCGAGAATCTGCTCGATCAATCCGAGCGACTCCTTGACCTCGTCGAACCGCACCCAGACCCGCGCGTCGACATCCCCTGCATGCGCCGAGCCGACCTTGAAGGAGAGCTCAGAATAGGGCGCATAGCCCGGCGAGCGGCGCGCGTCGAAGCCGCGGCCAGAGGCGCGTCCGATGACGCCGCCGCAGCCATATTGATTCGCCAGATCGGCACGCAGGTGGCCTGCTCCGACCGTGCGATCCTGTATGGACGTCGTGTCGCCATAGAGCTGGATGAATCGAGGAATGAGACGTTTCGCGTCGCTCAGCAGAGCGCGCAGCGCGCCTTCGCCTTCAATAGACAGGTCGGTCGCAACGCCGCCAGGCGCGACGCGATCCATCATGAGCCTGTGGCCAAAACACACGGAGGCGGTTCTGAGAATTCGTTCGCGGAGAATGGCGCAATGCGTGTGCATCAGGGAAAAGGAGGCGTCGTTGCAGATCGCGCCGATATCGCCGACATGATTGGCGATGCGTTCCAATTCGGCCATCAGCGCCCGCAGATAGACCGCACGTCGCGGGACCTCGATGTCGAGCGAGGATTCGACGGCCTTAGCGAAAGCGAGAGCGTAAGCGACGGTGCTGTCGCCGGAAACGCGTCCGGCGAGACGCGCAGCGCGATCGAGCGGCGCACGGACCATCAATTGCTCCGTGCCCTTGTGGACGTATCCCAGGCGCTCCTCCAAACGGACGACGACCTCTCCATTCGCCGAAAAACGGAAGTGGCCGGGTTCTATGATGCCGGCATGGACGGGCCCCACGGGGATTTGGTGGAGGGGCACGCCTTCCGCCGCAAGGAATGCGTAAGAATCGCCCGACGCTTCGCACGGCTCCGGCCTCGCGCCGGGATGTCGCACGCCCCAGCGGCCATGATCGAGCCAGTTCCGCGTGTCGGGCAGGCCCTCCGCGCGCAGGCCATAGATGTCGCGGATCGCGCGCTCGAGCCGCAAGGCGGGCGGATGCATGTGGCCGACTGAGGGAAAGCAGCCGTTCGGACATTCGATGGTGACGATGGCGATGTCCGAAGACTCTCGGTCCAATACAGCCATGTGAACATCCGCGCCATCGCTCCAAAGGCCCAGCATGTCGCCATGGCCCTTGCTGATTTCGCGGATCGCGCGAAGCCAGCCGGTCTGATCGACGACATGGCGCGGCCAAGGACGCGACTGGTCGATCCGGCGCCCTCCCCGCATCGTCTCTCGAAGCGAAATCATGCCGCTGTTCCTTGTTTCGTCAGACCTTATCCGAGCAGCCTCGCGACATTCTGAAACCACGCGACAATATGAGGCTCCAACCATAGTCCCATCAGCAACACCAGCGCGAGATGGAAATAGAGCGGAACGACCGAGGCTTCGACCTCGCCGATCGACTCCGACGGCTCTCCGAAAGCCAATCCGATAAGGCGGAACAACAGCGCGCCGAACGCCACCAGCAGACCGAGGGCGAACGGGATCGCGAGCAGCGGCTCGCGCGCGAACGTCGAGGTCACAACTAGGAATTCACTGGTGAAGACGCCGAACGGCGGCAGACCGGCTATCGCCACGACGCCGGCGACGAGGCCCCAACCGAGCACCGGATGGCTTTCGGTCAACCCGCGAATATTGGCGATCTTCTGCGTGCCCTTGACCTGGGCGATATGGCCGACGGCGAAAAAAATCGCCGATTTCGTCAGACTATGCATCGTCATGTGAAGGAGTCCGGCGAAATTGGCGAGCGGCCCGCCCATGCCGAACGCGAAAGTGATGATGCCCATATGCTCGATCGACGAATAGGCGAACAGTCGCTTGATGTCGTCGCGGCGATACAGCATGAAACCCGCGAAGATGAGAGAGGCGAGACCCAGAGCTATCATGAGCGGTCCTGGCGCGATCGCCGCGGCGTTGGCCGCGAGCAGCATCTTGAAGCGCAAAACCGCATAGAGCGCGACATTGAGAAGAAGGCCGGACAAGACCGCCGAGATCGGCGTCGGTCCTTCCGCATGCGCGTCTGGAAGCCATGCGTGCATGGGCACGAGGCCGACTTTCGTTCCGTAGCCCAGCATCAGGAAAACGAATGCGACGTTGAGGAGTCTCGGACTGAATTCCGCCCCATGCCGCATCAGGGCCGTCCAGACCATGGCGTCATAGCCCTCTCCGAGGATTGGCTGCGCGGCCATATAGACGAGGATCGTCCCAAACAGAGCGAGCGCTATGCCGACGCTACCAGGATGAAATATTTCCAGGCCGCCTCCAACGCCTCGTGCGTGCGATAGATTCCGACCATCAGCACCGTCGTCAGCGTGGCGAACTCGACCGCGACCCACATTAGGCCGATATTATTCGCGAGCAGCGCTAGATTCATGGCGAACATCATCGACTGGTACATGGCGTGATAGAATCGCACATAGGCCGGCTTCAATTTTCCCGTCTCGATTTCGTGGCCGATGTAGCTCGCGCTGAATACGCTCGTCGTGAAGCCGATGAAGCTGGAGAGCACGACGAAGACGATGTTCAGATCGTCAACGAACAGATACTTACCCGAGCCGGGCCGATTGAACAGCAGCGAGCCGGCGACAAAGAAGGTCGCGCCGGACGAAATGAAATTGATGTACGACGTCAGACGGTAGCCGGACAGAAACGAGAGAAGCAACGCCGATAGAGCGGGGATGACCAGCAATGCGCCGACCGGTTCGAAACCCGGAATGTTCATCGCTGGCCTCCACGAGCGCGGTCAAGCTCTTGGATATCGACGGTGTCGAAACGTTCGCGAATGCGAAACAGAAAAATTCCGATGACGATGAAGGCGATCAAGACGGAAAAAGCGACGCTGATCTCGACCACGAGCGGCATGCCCTTGGCCCCGGTCGCCGCGAGAATCAGCCCGTTTTCGAGCGACATGAAGCCAATGACCTGGCTGATCGCATTGCGCCGCGTCACCATCATGAGCAGGCCGAGAAGCACGACGGACAGCGCGAAGGCGAGATCTTCGCGCGCCAGCGGGTCGGCCGCCGCCGTGGCTGGAAGCATGACGATGAGCGACAAGGCGACGAGACAAATTCCCAACAGCATCGTGACGCCGACACCGCCGATGATTTCGATATCGCGATGAATTCGCAGGCGCAGCATGATGCGCTGAAGACTGACGGGAATGATGACTGCCTTGAAGATGATTGCGATCGCCGCCGTCACATAGAGGTGTGGGGCGTGCTGGGTATAGGCCTGCCAGCCGACCGAAAACGACAAAACGACGGCATGAAGGGTGAAGATGTTGATCAGCCCCGTCATGCGATCCTGATAGAGCAATATGAAGCTGACGAGAACGAGGCCTCCGGCGAACAAATGAGCTACGTCGAACGACAGGTTTCCCATCTCAAAGGCTCCGTGACACGAACAGCAGCAACGTGCCGAGAAGTCCGAGCATCAGCGCCGCGCCGAGGAAGTCGGGCACGCGAAACACGCGCATTTTCGCCGTTGAAACTTCAAAGAACGCGAGAAGAAACCCGCCGACGGCCAATTTGACGACGAAGGCGGCCGCGCCGAGCATCATGGCGCTGAAATCCGCGCCGTGCCGGGCGAGCCCCCATGGCGCGAAGATGCAAGCGATCAACGAAACGTACAAGAGCAGCTTCAGCGCCGAAGCGAGCTCGATCACCGCGAGATGGCGTCCGGAATATTCGAGCACCATCGCTTCATGCACCATGGTGAGCTCGAGATGCGTCGCCGGATTGTCGACCGGGATTCTGCCGTTCTCGGCAATCGCGACAATAACGAGCCCGATCAGCGCCAGGCCATAGGATACGCGCAATTCGAGGTGCGAGACCATATGAACGGCGATTTCGGAAAGCTGGGTCGAGCCGGCGATAAGAGCGACGACGAAGACGATCATGATCATCGCCGGTTCGGCGAGAGACGCGAACATCGTCTCGCGGCTCGAGCCGATCCCGCCGAAGCTGGTTCCAACGTCCATTCCGGCGAGCGCCAGAAAGAACCGGGCGCTTCCCAGGAGAGCGGTGATGACGATGAGGTCGGCCGACCAGCTGAACATCAGCCCGGTGGCGAAGGTCGGCACGAGCGCCGCGGCGACCCAGGTCGCCGCGAAGATCAGGTAAGGCGCCGTACGAAACAGCCATGAGGCGTTATCGGCGAGCACGACGTCCTTGCGCATCAGCTTGAAGAGATCGCGGTACGGCTGAATGATCGTCGGCCCGCGCCGGCGCAACAGACGCGCCTTGATTTTGCGGGTGAAGCCGAGCAGCAGCGGCGCCAAAGCCAGCACCAGAATCATTTGCAGCCCCTGAACCGCGAAATCGAAGATCATGGCCATATCGCAACCACCAGAAGCAGGCCGACGAGAGCGATGAAGACGAGCGTGAGATTTCCCTGGATGGTCAGAAAATGCGTCTTGTTGAATTGATCCGCGCAAAAATCGACGCCTCGCAAAATCGGCGCGTACACGCCTGCCCAGACCCGATCGTGAATTTCGACGTTGAATCGGGCTGGACGAATGTCGCCGGGAGGCGGCATATCCAAATGGTCACGCGCCACAAAGGCGACATTCCCGAGTGTTCGGCGAACGGGCTGAGCGAAGCTGCTGGCGGTGTATTGGGTGACGGGGCTCGCGTCGGGATAACCGCAATCCCATGCCAGGCCTCGCCGGGACGCGCGCGAACCGAACCCATGAACGAACCGTGCGGCGACCAAAGTCGAGAAGACGATGAAGATGAACAACAGGAGGCCGTTGTAGGAGCTGCGGCTCTCGGCGATCGGCACGATCGACAGCCAGGGAAGCCCGCCCTGGGTCGGCATATGACCGCCGACGAACAGCTTTGCGGCCGGCGTGATCGTATCGATCAAATAGCTCGGCAAAAGGCCCGCCAGGAGACAAAGGGCCAAGAGACCCGACATTGCCGCGAGCGACCAAAAATCCGTCTCATGCGCGTTCCTGGCCGCGGATGACCGAGCACGTCCTAGAAATGCAATGCCGAAGAGCCGCACGAAACATCCCGCGCAGAGCGCCGCGCTCAGCGCCAGCGCGACGCCCACGGCGGGAACCAGGAGTTTCAGACCCCATTGCGGCAGCGATGGGCTGAGCAGAACCGCCTGGAAAACGAGCCATTCGGAAACGAATCCATTGAGCGGCGGCAAAGCGGAAATTGCAAGGCATGCGCCCAAGAACAGGAACGCCGTTCGCGGCATCGAATGGATGAGCCCGCCGAGACGCTCGATGTCGCGCTCGCCGGTGGCGTTGAGCACCGCGCCGGCGCCGAAGAACAGAAGGCTCTTGAACAAGGAGTGATTGAAGATGTGGAAAAGAGCGGCGGTGAAAGCGAGCGCGGCGGGCAGGGCCATGCCGTTCGCCTTGAACGCCAGCGCCAGACCGAGAGCGATGAAAATGACGCCGATATTTTCGATCGTGCTGTAAGCGAGCAGTTTCTTCAGGTCGCTCTGGATCGTCGCGCAGAGGATGCCGAATATGGCGGTGATCGCCCCTAGCGTCAGCGGCGGCGCGCTCCACCAGAACTCCGGCGGCCCGAGCAAGTCGAAAACGATGCGAATGAATCCATAGATGGCGACTTTCGTCATGACGCCGCTCATCAATGCCGAGACATGACTCGGCGCGGCGGGGTGGGCGAGCGGTAGCCAGACGTGCAAGGGAACGAGGCCGGCCTTCGAACCCGCGCCCAAGAGGACCAGCGCCAGGACGAGCCCGGACTTCCATGACGGGGCCGCCGCCTGGCGGATATCCGAGAAGGAATAGCCGCCGACCGATCCCGCCAGGAGCCCGAACGCCATCAATAGCGCGAGCGTGCCGAAGCTCGCCATGAGCAGATATGTGAACGCGGCTCGTCGGTTTTCGGCGTCATGATGATGCGCCAGGACGAGCGCCCATGACGAAAGCGACATGAACTCCCAGGCGACGAGAAAGCTGAATGCGTCGTCCGCCAGAAGCACGAGATTCATGCCGGCCAGGAAGGCTGGAAAAAATGGCAGGATGCGAGAAGGATGCTTCTCATGAGCGCCGTAGCCGATCGCATAGAGGCTCGCCGCTGCTCCCCCCAGGTTGATGATGGCGAGAAAGAATGCGCTCAGCACATCCAATCGGAAGTGCGCGCCGATCCAAGGCAGGCCGAGCGGCAGCGCGGCCGTTAGCGCGACGGCGCTCCGGGGGATGACCGCGGCGGCGAAAAGCACGACGCAGAGCACGCAACAAAGACCATAGACGACCCGGCTCGCGGCGACGCTTCGCGCAAGGGCGATAGAGAGCGCTCCCGTGCCGAGCAATGCGGCGATGCTCCAAAGGGCGACCGTCAAGGGCATCGCAGTCTACCTCGCGTCGCGACCCGGCGGGGCGTCGTCCGCCGAATCATCGGTCTCGGCGGGCCTGCGCGAGGCAGCGGCGGATTTTTTGAACCGGACGCCGCGTCCACCGCTAGGACTGACCGCTCCTTCGCCGATGAATTCGATGCCGATGCCGTCGAGAGCCGCCATCAGTTTGGTCAAGGAATCAACGTTGCCGCGAACGACGTCCTCGCTCGTCTCCATTCGCTGAATGGTTGGAAGCGACAAACCCGACAGTTCCGCGAGTTTGCGTTGGTCCAAGCCGGTGAGCGAACGCGCCGCTCGAAGCTGAGCCGCTGTTATCATGTCAAAACCATCAGTTATTCACGAAATTAAATAACTTATAATGGATACGACGTGGTCGGAGCCGATGCAAGAAAATTAGATCGAATGAACGTCCGGTCACGCGCGGGATGTGTGAGCGCGTCCGCGGCGACGATGATTCCTTTCTCCATAGTCGACCCTTAGCATGCAAATAGCGCGTCGGGCGTTGGAGGCGTGAACGTCGCCGAGCGCCAGCGTCAGGTCGGGTTTCACGGTGAGGAACACCGGCTTGCGCGGACGCGCGCTGCGGCTGCGCATTGGACACGGCACAAGTCGACGAGCCGCGGCAGCCTCGAACTCGTTCTGCGATCTTTGCATTTTCTGAGCAGGAGCTCGCGTGCAAGCGTCAATCTGTCGAGTTCCTTCGAGTCCGCCTTCGCCATCGTCTCGATTGCACACGCGAATGCGACCAATCGAGATTCAAAATCATCCCGCCCAGCTCGGCGATATTTGGCCTGTCGAAATCCCGAATGCAGCGCTGTGAGATAGTACCGCGTCTTTCCGCGGGAACGTAGCAAGGCCGCGGTGAGCAAAGGGCCCAGCCAAGCGCTGCTCTGTAACGGCTCGATCTTCTCCCAGGCGTCGAGCGCGACGCTTGCGGCCATCAAGGGCGGAAGGTTCTGGGTGCGGCCCAGACACTCGCGCCACTCCGCGACGCGGGCCTCCTCGTCCCAATCTTCGTCGTAAACCAAACGAGAGTCGTCTCGCTTCAGCGAAGCCGGCTCGGTTCGCTCGATCGCACGTGACGTTCGCGCCAGCAATTCATCGATTTCGTCGAATTCTCCTGTACGGATCGTCTCGCCGTCCTCCTCATCCAACTCCCCATCCGCCACGTCTTCGCCCATGGTGCGCGAACCGGTGGTTGGCTCGCACACCTCGCCCTGTGGTCTCCAAGCACCGCGCAAATCGGCGAGTCCGTCGGTCCTCAACGCCCACGCCGGTTCGCGAGCAGCTATGCGACGGCGCGTGAGATGAACGGCGTGGGCCCGCAAGAGTTCGTGCGTCGGCGTGCGTACGTCCGTTCCGGCATCATGAAGCACCAGGTCTTCGATCTGCACGAATTCGCCCGCGCGCCGCAAAGCTGCGCAGGCGTCGTGGAAATGCGCGCGAAGAACGAAGGCTTCGGCGACGGGACTGGAGCGAAGCCGCTCGTCGAGACGCGCGAGAGCGTCCGACGCGCTCTCGAAAGGCGCTTGCAGGCGCTCGAATGAGACCGAGCCGGGACGATCTAATCCCATTTTAATTCCATGCATATCAATATCATTATCAACTTAGTTATAATTTAGCTTGAGTGATAGAAGATGCTTTTTTATCTTTCGCCGACAGGATCGAAATGCGTCGCCACGGCTGGCCGAGAGCAAGCCTCGGGACGGCTCCGAAGGCGCGTTTTCGGCCCGCAAATCGACGAAAATGGGCTGTTTTTCGGGCCTTTCTCCTGCTCACCACTATGTCGCGGCGGCGAACTTCGGCCATCGGATGCACTTTCAAACGACCGGTTTATGATAACTTACACTTTTGGAATCCTAGCCCGTGACACATCCCATAGGATGTATTATATCAGGCCATGAAGCGCCTCGTTCTCGACACCTCGGTCATCGTCTCGGCATTCCGCAGCTCGCGCGGCGCGAGTTTCGTAATTTTGAACCTCGTGGCCAATCGACGCCTCGTCCCGCTCGTCTCGACGGCCCTATTCCTCGAATATGAGGACGTGCTGCAGAGACCGGAGCAGCGGGACGTGCATGGGCTCGATCCGAACGCGGTCTCGAAAGCTCTCAAGGAGCTGGCGGCGCTCTGTGAACCCGTGGAGCCTCATTTCAGCTGGCGACCACAACTGTCAGACCCGGCCGACGAAATGGTCTTGGAGGTCGCGCTGAACGGAAGGGCCGACGGTATCGTGACGCACAATGTCCGCGACTTCCACCAAGCGGTCCCAAAGTTTGGAATTCCGGTTTTGACGCCAGGCGCCTTGCTGGAAAGGATCGAAAAATGAGCAAAGCGACATATCCCCTAAAGCTGCCCACCTCCCTCAAAAAGGAAGCGGCCAGACTCGCGAAACAGGACGGCGTTTCATTGAATCAATGGATTGCGACAGCCGTCGCCCAGAAAATCGGCGTCATCGAAACGACGGCCGAGTTCCTGAAGCGTCGCGCTGGAAACGCGAGCGGCTCCGGTTTATCGGAAATTCTGCGGCAAGCGCCCGACCGCGCGCCAGATCCCGGCGATGAATTGCCCCCCGATTGGGTTGCGTCGTGAAGAAGCCGCTCTCATTGAAGTCAATCGTCTGACCCATGCCTCTGATCGGCTACGCCCGCGTCTCGACCGAGGATCAGGTCACGGGTGCACAGACCGATGTGCTGAAGGCCGCCGGCTGCGTCGAGATTTTTCGCGAGCATATGTCGGGGGCGAAAGCCTCACGGCCGGAACTGGCCAAGGCCCTTTCGCGCGTGCGCCGCGGCGACGTGCTGGTCGTCGCGCGGCTCGACCGTTTGGCCCGCTCGCTGTCGCATCTCCTGGCCGTGATCGCCGAGCTCGACGCCAAAGGCGCGCATTTCAAATCGCTCGCCGATCCCATCGACACCACGACCCCGCAGGGCCGGTTCGCCCTGCAGGTTCTCGGCGCCGTGGCCGAGTTGGAGCGCGCCCTGATCCGGGAGCGCACCAAGGACGGCCTGCGCGCCGCCAAGAAGCGCGGCCGCATCGGCGGCAATCCAAAGCTCCGCGCCGGCGACCGCGACGCCATCCAGCGCATCGTCGACGCCAAGGCGGCGAACTATTTCGAGCGCGTCAATCGAACAGCCGAACATTGGCTGCCGATCGTCCGGCAAATGCGCCCGGATCACCGCTGGCAGGATGTCGTGCGCGTGCTCAACGCCAAGCGCGATGGCGCCACCGGCGCTCCCCTGCCCCAATGGACCGTCGAGCGCCTGAAGCGCGCCGTCAAATGCTTCGTCGCCGAGGGCTTGATCGAGCCCCGCCTCCTCCATCAAGCAGCCAGCCGAAAAGTCAGCAGCGAGCGTCTGGTCACGCTCGTCGCCGGGATCAAGCGGGCCAATCCCGATCTGACGCTCGCGCAGATCGGCGCGCAGCTCGAGGCCATGTATGAGCGCACGCCGCGCGGCGGAACGCGCTGGGCGCCCTCCTCCGTCAAAAGCCTGCTCGACCGCGCCGAAAAGCTCCGATTGCTCGACGCCGAAACGCTGTGAGCGAGCGGACCGCCGGGCCTCGGTCCGATAATCCATCCCCGCGTCACCCCGTTTTCTTGCGCTCGCGCGCCGCCTTCGCGGCCTTGCCGCGCAACAGGGCCATCAGCACGGGCCCGAGCGAGAACTCCCCTGCCCTCGCCTTTTCGGTCAGGACACGGAGATAGCCGCCGGCGCTCTTGATCTCATCGCCGCGTTGCAGGATCGCGGCGATGACGATGGAGGCGTCATGCTCGCCCAGGACATCCAGGGCCTGTGACCAGGCGTCTGGCGAAACGCCGAGCGCCGAGCGCACTGTCGCCGCCGCAGCAGCGAGGTCTCGCCACGATGAAATCTCGCCACTCGGGCCGTAATCGGCGATGTCTGGACAGGCCTCCAGCACCATTCCGAGCGGATAAGCGCGAAGGGTCGGCTTGGGATCGGCGGTTCGAGGACGATCAGCGGATGTTTCTGGGGCGCGGTCGATCGCTCCCCCAGGCTCTTCGAGATTTGGCTGGGATGGCTGAGCCCTACCTTCCTGAAGGTTAGGTTCAAGATCAGAAAAGTTTGTGGTTTGATTCTGTATGTGACGCTCAGTCTGAGACTCATTGCCGCTCATATTTTGAGCTTTTATATGCGTTTCCAGCGACTTGTGGATTTCGATCGCCAGCAGGGCCAATTCGCCGGCCAAAGCCTCCAGATCGGCGCGGGAAAGCCCCCGTCCGTAGCGCCCCGAGAGCGTCGCATAGCGCTGATGCGCCTCGTCCCAATCGCCCGAGACGCCCTCCTCCAATGCTGTCTCGATCATTTTTGCGATGTCGCGGCGGGTGAGCGTGATCTTCTCGCGCAGCAGCGCGATCGCGCGGTTCTCGGCCCGCACCTCCTCTGCGAGGTTCTCGATTTCGCTCGAGCGCGCGACGAGCGGCGCGAGGTCGAAACCAAAGGCGTCCTCTATGGCTCCCCCCTGCCCTTTCCGAGCGAAGCGCTTGCCGTTCGGAGAGTCGCGGCGGATGATCAAGCCGGCGTCGACGAGGCAGGCGAGATGCCTCCGCAGCGTCGCCGGCGCCATGCCATGGGCGCGGATCGAGAGTTCCTTGTTCGAGGGAAACACGACGATGCCGGCGCCGGCCGAGCCCGCCTCGGCCGACATCGACCCGACCTCCGGCAGACTGAGCGCTGTTTCCTGGTGAAAGCTCAGCAGCGCGTGCAGCACCGATAGCGCGCGCTCGGTGACGCCGAGCGGCTCCTTGGCTTCGGTGAGCGCGCGAAACAGCCGCCATTTGTGGACGACGGTCTCGGATGCGCCCGGCTTCGTGGCGAAATTCTCGGTCGCGGTCTGGCTCGCCACCATGGCGAGCGACAACGACCGCCGCCCGAAGGGCGTCGTTGGACGTGTCTGCATGATCCTTTGCCTCATTCAGGCAAAAGAAATCCGCTCGCCGAAACGGCGCCGACTCTTGACAGCGATTCGCGGAAGTGTGATTCTCTAGGTGCGAACTACGAGAAGGGCTTCCGGGGCGACGTTTCGGGGGCCTTTTTCTTTTGTCGATGTCTCCTGCGTCATACGCTCGACGTCACACATAACTCTCCCCGTCATCGACGGGATTTGAACTCCTCATAGAGCGCCTGCAATCGCTCGAGGACGAAGTCACCAAATTCAGGGGCGACGCGACGATCGATCGTCACCGAAATTTTTTCGGCGTCCTGCACAATCTTGGCGAGTTTTGCGCCTTCCGCGGTCGTCCAATTTTGGAGACGAGGCCGCTCCGCGACGCTCGGTCTCACCAAGGCATGAACCCGTCGAAACCGCTGATCGCTTTCGAGAGCGAGGAAGTCCGGCGACGCAATCAACGCTTTGACCGATTTCGCGACTGCGGGATCCGAAAAACGCTCGGCGAGATCGATCCACCCGCGCCGCCCGATTCCGAGCGACGGACCAATCGCATGGATGACATTCTCGGGAACTCTCGAAATAACCGAGAGCATGTTGGACAAATCGCTCTTGTAGACGGACAGCGCGGTCATGATCGTGTCGCGCTTGAAGCCTCTCTGTTCCAAGCTGCGCGCGAAACGCGCCTTCTCTATGAACGACAAATCTTGCCGCTCGTTATTTTCCTGACCTTGCGCAATGACGAGTTCATCATCGGAGAGAGACTTGACGACGGCGCGCACTGTGCGCTGCAGATCGAGCGCAGCGCGAAGCCTCCGATGGCCATAGGCGACCTGAAATCGCCCGCTCACGCTCGGATGAGGGCGCACGAGAATCGGCACTTGCTGCCCATGATCTCGAATAGCTTCGACCAGTCGTGCATGCGCCTCCCGGCTCGTCGCCATGCGATCCTCGACAAAGGAAGGATCGATCAGCGTCGGATCGAGGTCGACAACGACCTGCCCCTCGGCAAGCTGCCGCTCGATAGCGAGCGCGCGCTCGGATTGTGCTTTGAACTCGCTGAGAGACTGCCCGAGCGCGCCGACAGGAGCCGCAGCAGACTTTATAAGTGCCGAGGAGCCGAGAATGGGTCGTGTCTTGTGCGTTGCCGCCCTTACCACGGGATCCGCGTCTGACTTTTCGTTGACTCGGAGATCATCGGTCGCGGCCGTGACTTTACCGTCGGAGGCGGGCGCCGAGCCGAGTTGCAAATTCGCGAAGAGCGCTTTTCGGCTCATGCTGTCCTCCCCCAGGCTCTTCGGATTAAACTCTCGATCTCTCCGTTGACTTGGTTCATGGATTCGACCGCGCGATCGTATGTCGATCGGGTGAACTGCTGGCGCTCCACTTCATACAGCGTCTGGTTTGTGATCGATGCGTCCGAGATCGCCGTGCTTTTCAGCATGGGATGTATGAGCACGTGTTCCCCGAAGATCGACCGCAGGAAAGCGACCATCTGATTTTGAGGGCCGTCGCTCGGCTCGAATCTCGTGACGAGGTAATTCATCCAGTCGTAATTCGTGGTCCCCCCCGCATCGGCTACGACCTCCAAGAGGTCTCCCGTCATCGTCAAGAACTGCGCCATCGACAACACGTCGAGCATTTGCGGATGCACCGTGATCAGAACTGCGGTGGCGGCGCTCAACGCAGAGAGGGTCAAATAGCCGAGTTGCGGAGGGCAATCGATGACGACGATGTCATAGAGGTTCTGCGCCTCGGCAATCGCCTGAGCGATACGTCCAAAAAACATCAAATCTCCGGGTGCATGCTGCATCAGCGCCCTCGGCGTTTCGTGCTCGAACTCCATCAGCTCTAGATGGGCGGGGATCAAATGCAGATTGGGAATATAGGTTCCTCTGACGATCTCGCTGATGGAACGACGATGCTCGTCGTACCGAATCGCGCCGTACAAAGTTTCATTGGATCCTACATCGAGTTCGGGCTGCGAGCCGAAAAGCGCAGACAGGCTTGCCTGAGGATCGAGATCAATGGCGAGAACGCGATACCCGTGCAGAGCGAGATATTGCGCCAAATGCGCCGATGTCGTCGTCTTCCCCGACCCACCTTTGAAATTCATGACAGTGATAATCTGCAAATGCTCGCCATCGACGCGATGGGGCAGATAGCGACGATCACCTCGGGCGCTCTGGTCGAGAATACGACGAATATTCTGAATGTCCTCAACCGAGTAGGACCGTCGACCGTTCGTGACCGTCGAAGCCACCCCGCGTCCTTCAGCCGCGACCTGCCGGAGATATCCTTCGTGGATGCCAATAAGCTTCGCCGCTTCCGCAGGCGAAAATAGGCGGATGGACTTTTCTGCGGACGGAGGAAAATTGTTGCGTTGATGTGCCTGCAACTGCTGCGACAGATTATTCGCGTGCCGCTGAATCAGCGTCCGAAGCTCTGTCGCCTTCGAAGCGGAAATGGCGGGTTTGCGTGCCATGTCTTGAGGGATCTCACAAAATCAAAGCTGCGGAGTTTTTCAAAGTTTCGCGCTTCGAGCGCGTCTTGAGGCATTAGCGCCGATTCTGAGCGAAGGCGCAACGTTTTTTCTGCTAACGAAACGTTAACAGCTGAACGAATCATGTGAGCTCGGTGACGCAATAATTCGTTGGCGCAAATCCCAAACATCACATTGGGGTGCCGGCCTGACGGCTGGGATCGTTAGCCGCGGCTAACTTCTTTCTTCAGCGATCCCGAGTTAGCCGCGGCTAACTCGGGGCCAGCCGGCCCACGAACGACACCCTAGCCCAGATGTAGCCAAGCCGACCCACCTCCGAGCCGGGCGTTGACAACCCTACTGGAGCGCCCCACGTGACCTCGCCAACTAAGCGCGCGGGGGAGAGAGTCGGGCAAGCAGCCGCTTAACGCGGCACGTTCATGCCGCGAGAAACGGAGATCACCCTCGCAGCCGTCCCGTTCCTTCGCCGAGAATATCGAGATAAACACGGTAGCTGAAAACGCGCCACGCCGACGGCCCGTAATCTCCGCGACGATGCCCAGGCGCTCGAGATCGCCCAGCGCAGCATTCACGGTCGGCGCGCTCAACCCGGTACACTCCGTTCGCGCTGACGAATGGATGCAGCTGAAGCAAGTCGTGAATGCGAAGTGAGGACCCCGTCCGATCGCTTTCGGCTGCTATCCGCTCCCGGTCACTCGTGAAAAGACCCGCGATCCGCACGGCTGCTTCGAAGGCCTGATTCGCCGTTTCGGCAACGCCCTCCAGAAAAAATTCGAGCCAGCTCTCCCAAGCGCCATTTTCGCGCACCTCTTGCAAAAGACGATAATAGTCCGCGCGATGCGTTTTCAGATAAAGGCTGAGATAGAGGAGGGGAGTCCGCAGCACGCCATTGGCGCACAGGAACAGCGTGACCAGAAGGCGCTCCACACGACCATTCCCGTCGAGAAACGGATGAATGGTCTCGAACTGGACGTGAAGCAGCCCGGCTTTGATCAGCGGCGGCAATTGCGATCCGGTTTCGTGAATGAAGCGCTCGAAAGCGTCGAGACAGCCGCCGAGCTCACTGGGGGGCGAGGGCACGAACAGCGCGTTGCCGGGCCGCGTGCCGCCGATCCAATTTTGCGAGCGCCGAAATTCGCCGGGATCTTTCGTCTCACCACGACCGCTCTGCAGGAGGCGAGCGTGGAGTTCACGAATGAGTCGAAGCGAGAGCGGGAACTCTTCGAGCCGTTCGAGCCCGTACATCATCGCGTCGACATAATTCGAGACTTCCCGGATGTCGTCGATCGATTGGGCCGACGACGCCTCCGTCTCGAACCGAAGGAGATCGGCGAGGGTCGACTGCGTGCCCTCGATTTGCGAGGAGAGCACGGCTTCCTTGCGGACATACATGTAGAGAAAAAGCTCCTGTCGCGGCAGCAGGACGGCTGCGCCATCGAGCCGGCCGAGCGCTCGCTCCGCGGCGCTGACGCGACCGAGAAAGGGCAGGAGATCGATGTCCCGGCTCGGCGGCAGGGGAGGGGGAACGAAGGCGCGCACGACTTCGCCGCCGACAGTCGCTTCTCCGTAGCGACCAAGCCGGAACCTACGGGAATTCTGAGCGCTCATGGGCGCAGTATGATCCAGACTTCGTATTTGAGCACTCCGGCATCGCCTTAAATGGTCGGCCTGAGGCTTTAAGACGCCTCAATTTTGCGGGCGTCCCACCCGCGCCGTCCAGGTCACAGTTGGACGCCTCCCGAAATTCAATTCGGCTATAATCTCCGTTATGGCGCCGAAAAACACACTCACCCCCCAAAACCTCCAAGCGCTCGGCGCGGAGCGGCTCGCCGAATTGTTGATGGAAATCAGCAGTGGCGATGCCGCGGTAAAGCGTCGCTTACGGCTTGCGCTCGCCGGCGCTCGCGGTCCGTCCGACGCCGCACGAGAAATTCGCAAGCGCCTCGCTTCGATTTCCCGGCCCAGCGCCTTCATCGATTGGCAGAAGCGCCGCGCGCTCGTCGACGACCTGGAAACGCAGCGACGCGCAATCGTCGATCACGTCGAACCCGCCGATCCGAAAGAAGCGCTCGATCTCATGTGGAGCTTCACGGGTCTCGCCGCTTCGGTGTTCGCGCGCTGCGACGACAGTAGCGGAACGATCATCGGGATTTTCCACCGAGGCGCAAAGGATCTCGCTCGCTTGGCCGAGACCGCGCGTTGTGACGCAATGGAGTTGGCGGACCGCACCTATCAGGCGCTGCTCGCCAACGACTATGGACAATACGACCATCTCATCGCCACGTTGAGCGGTTCGCTCGGCAGCGCCGGTCTCGCGCATTTGAAGCAGCATCTCATCTCGCTGTCCAACGAGCCGATAAAAAGGATCGAGGATCACGAGAGGCGCAAAATCGGCTGGTCGGCGAGCGGTCCTATCTTCGAAGACGAGATCCAGAACCGCCATCGGGCCAGCGTCATCCGGTTTGCATTGAGCGACATTGCCGACGCGCAGGGCGACGTCGACGCCTTCGTTGCGCAATATGACAAGCGAGCGACGAAGTTTCCGAAGATCGCGGCGGAAATTTCCCGACGGCTCACCGCCGCCGGCCGCGCCGACGAGGCGCTGCAGATGGTGGAAGCCGCGGAGCGCGGGCGCGCCGACCGCCCTGAGTTCGAATGGGAAGACGCGCGCATCGCGGCGCTCGAGGCGCTGGGTCGAAGCGAAGACGCGCAAGCAGCGCGTTGGTCGTGCTTCGAGCGCTTTCTGTCAGAGCGGCATTTGCGCGAGCATTTGAAACGCCTTCCTGACTTCGATGATATCGAGGCGGAAACAAGAGCGCTCGACATCGTCGAAAGCCACGCCAATTTCCAACAGGCGCTGTGGTTTCTGGCGTCATGGCCGGCGCTCGATCGGGCGGCGAAACTCGTCCTACAACGCTCTCAGGATCTCGACGGAGATCGCTATGAAATTTTGACGCCGGTCGCAGGAGCCCTGGCCGGGAAACACGCATTAGCGGCGACGCTAGCGCTGCGCGCCATGATCGAATTCGCGCTCGATCAAAGTCGAACCAGCCGCTACAAGCACGCGGCGCGCCATTTGCTGGAATGCGCCGGGTTGGCCGCAAATATCGGCGACTTCGGAAAGCACGAGACCCACCAAGCCTTCGTGGCCCGGATACACGGCAAACACGGCAAGAAGACTTCGTTCTGGTCCAACACCGCCTGAGCGCCTCTCGAGCGGTTGGTCGTGCGATCAAAAGGCGGTATCAAAGCAGACTTTAGAACGCGTGCATCGAGCGATGTAAGAGTCGATCGACAGCGAGATCGGGTTCGTCATGCCCTTTGAAGAATTGAACGCGGCTCAGGTTCGAATTGAAATCGCTGGCGTCTCGCCGCCGATTTGGCGACGCCTCATTGTTCCGCTTTCGTGGAACCTTCACCAATTGCATCTCGCGATTCAGGCCGCCTTCAATTGGTGGAACTACCATCTCCATGAGTTTCGGATCGGCGGGTTGCGCTACGGCGACTTGGAAATCGAAGACGACGTCTGGTCGGATATGGATCCCCGAGTGTTCAATGAGCGCGAAGTGCGGCTGGCGGACTTTTCCGGCGAAGACCGAATTGCCTTCGGCTATCGTTACGACTTTGGAGACTGTTGGGATCACACCGTCGAGATCGAAGACAAGCTCACGCTCCCGGTTTCACCGAGGCACGCAACATGCGTCGCTGGCGCTCGGGCCCGCCCGCCGGAGGATGTCGGCGGGAGATACGGCTATGAGAATTTCCTCGGGATCATTTCTGACCGTAAGCACCCGGAATATCGCGAGACCCTGACCTGGTGCGGCGGGCATTTCGACCCGGAGTGGTTCGATCTCCCGATCGTCGACAAGGACGTGCGGAGCGCGCTGCGGCCCGGCGTGAAACGTCGCCTTCATCAGCCGAAACCGCGGAAAGAAAAAGCGAAGTGATTTTTAAACTGGCCCGCACTCGCGAGTTGGCAACCCGCGCTTTCAGGAATTGATAGCGCCGAGCCATTGAGAAAAGACCGTCGTGTGACGGCACTCGTCGGTCGAGACGCTGAAGCGACGAGCGGATTGGAACGGGGAGGGGACCGCCGTAGCGGTCCAGTCGGGAGCTTTTCTTTCACTCGCTTCGGCTGTTGTTGCCGACCATCGGCGGGCGCGCGTCCATCCCGCCGAGATCACGGTGTTACCAGCTGTGCCGGCGAATTCGAAGCCTTCCTCTCCTCGCCAGCATAACGGCCGAGCCCGGTGGATCTCGAAAACGCCTATTCCGCCCTCAAATTATCGGACATCAAAATCCGCTCGACAACTAGGGCGCTTTGAACACGGACAAAACAACAAAAGCGCCGCCGAGAATTCGCCGCGCGTCATGCCACAAGCGCCCTTTTGACGGCTTCCGGCTCCCGTGCGATCACGCGCAGCAACATGGCGGCTGGGCCGCTGACCGCACGCTGACCCTGCTCCCATTTGCGATAACCGGATAGGCTCATCCCCATGAGGGGAGCCATCTCTGACTGCGTCAGCCCCGCAAGTTTGCGGACCTCGCGCGGATTTACGGGAGCGTGAACGACAGCCGGCCCTTCACCCTTCACATGCGCCAGCGCTTCGCCAAGAGACTGGATCAGGTCTTCTCCGAACGCGGTCATCTCTTCTTCCTCGCAGCCTTGATCGCATCCACGAGCGCCGCGGCGCCCCGCTTTTCCTCGGGAGTCAAATCGACCTTTTCGTTCTTCTGGTAGACCAGCAGTGCGTAAAGCGGGATCGAGTCATCGAGAAAATAGTAGACCACCCGAGCGCCGCCACGTTTGCCTCTTCCAGAAGCCGCAAATCTGACTTTACGCACTCCACCCGTGTCAGGGATCACGTCACCGCTGAGCGGGTTGTCGGCGAGGAAGGAAATGAGTTCGGCCTTTTCGTTCTCGTCGAAAAGCTTCTCCGCTTGCCGCGTGAATGTCGGGGTTTCCGCCACAGTTTGCATTAAACCTAGTAACCCATTGGGTTGTATTTGTCAATTAGCCAGGATCGAGAGCTGAAGCGGGATTGAATTCATACGGTTTCCGGCTGATTACTTCGGCTTGGCGATTTTTGGCCACCAATGGAAGCCGGCGCGGCTTTTGATGATGTCGCGCTCGCTCGCGAGCGCGGCGCATCTTTCGCCGATGATCGCGTCGAGTTCCTCTATCGTTCCGATGTGCTTGTTGACGATCGGCTCGTCGACGAGAGCCCATAAGGTCTCGGCGGGTTGCAGCTCCGGCGTATAGGGCGGCAGAAAAACCAGTCGCACGCCATCCGGCACGCTCAGACCAGCCTCGCCGTGCCAGCCGGCGTTGTCGATGACGAGCACGATCGTGCGATCGACGCCGGCCTTGGCTTCGCGCGCGAAGGTCTCGAGCAGCGCCGCGAAAAACGGCTTCGAGACGCCGTCGTGCACGTACCAGAAGGTCTCGCCGCTCGCCGGCGAGACGAAGGCGGTCACATAGAGCCAGTCGAAGCGATGATGGCCATGCGCGATCGGCCGCTCGCCGACGGGCGCCCAGACGCGCCGCGTGACCGGTTTCAGGCCGAGCCTGTGCTCGTCGCTGACGAAGACCTCGACCGATCGCTCTGGATGCTTCGCGGCTTCCTCCGCGACGGCGTCTTCGAGGTTTTTTTGAACGCCGCCGCCTCCTCGGGCGAAGCCACCTTCGGATTTTTGGGGCGTGGAGCCTGGATCGACATGCCGCAGGCTTTCAGCGCTTCCCAGCCGCGCTGAACCGCAACTTTCTCCAGCCCCAATTCGCGCGCGAGAAAAGCCGCGACTTTCGCGCTCGTCCACAAGCCTCCGTCGTCGGGGGGCTCGTTCAGCCGAACGCGCAGCTCGGCGAGCAGATCGGGCTTCAACACCGTCGCCGTCGAGCCGTTGCGCCGGCGCAAGTCGCCGAGAGACTCCGGTCCTTCTGCGTTGTAGCGCGCCGCGAGTTGCTCGATCCAGCGCTGGGCAAAGGATGTCATCTCGGCGACTTCGCCGAGCGTGTGGCCCTTGGCGAGCAGCCAGATCGCATGGAAATGCCGCGCCTCGCGCGCGTTCGAACTCGAAACATACCGTTCACGCAACGCATCGACGCTCAAATGCGCAGCTATCGTCGCCATGACCCGCCTCCAGCGATTCATGGCGATACAGCTTAGCTACTTCGATTCGCCCCGGGAATCCCCGTCGCCGAGTCAATCAGCCGGAACCCGTATCACCCCTTCGAGGGCCATCTGAAGTGAAAAATCTGGCGAATTCGTTTTTCGCCCTCTGTCAGAACTTGAGTTTTACCCCGCCTTGAAACGCGCGTGGTGAGAGCCTGCGTAGATCGAGCCGGTCGCATTTTGCGTGACGTGCCCCTGAAAAATTCCACCAGCATCGATTAGAGTCCGGCCGATTGCAGGACGGACACGATGAAGAAGAAACGGTTCACGGAAGAGCAGATCATCGGGATTTTGCGGGAGCAGGAAGCCGGCGCGAAGGCGGCGGACCTCGCGCGCAAATACGCTATTTCGGAGACGACGCTCTACAATTGGAAGGCCAAATTCGGCGGGATGGACGTTTCCGAGGCCAAGCGACTGAAGGCGCTGGAGGAGGAAAACGCGCGTCTGAAGAAGCTCTTGGCCGATCAGATGCTCGATGCGGCGGCGATGCGTGAGCTTCTGGGAAAAAAATGGTAGGGCCCGGCGTCAAGCGCGACGCGGTCGCGCACCTTCGGGCCGTCATGGGTCTGTCGGAACGTCGGGCCTGCCGGATCGTCGCGATCGATCGCAAGACGGCGCGCTACGCGTCGAAGCGTCCGGCCGACGCCGAGCTTCGCGCCGAGCTGCGTGATCTCGCCAATGCGCGTCGGCGCTTCGGCTACCGGCGGCTGTTCGTCTTGCTTCGTCAGCGGGGCGAGCTCTCGGGCAAGAACCGCATCTATCGGCTCTACCGCGAGGAAGGGCTGACGGTGAGGAAGCGCCGCGCACGCCGCCGCGCCGTGGGAACACGGGCGCCGATTGTCGTCGAGGCGAAGCCGAATGCCCGATGGTCTCTCGACTTCGTGCACGACCAGCTCGCCAGTGGCCAACGATTCCGCATCCTCAACATCGTCGACGACGTAACGCGTGAATGCCTGGCGGCGATCCCGGACACATCGATCTCCGGCAAGCGGGTGGCGCGCGAGCTGTCGGCGCTGATCGAAAGGCGCGGCAAGCCCGGCATGATCGCTTCCGACAATGGGACCGAGTTCACCTCGAACGCGGTCCTGTCCTGGTCGGAGGAGAACAAGGTGGAGTGGCACTTCATCATGCCGGGCAAGCCGATGCAGAACGGTTTTTGTGAGAGCTTCAACGGCCGCATGCGGGACGAGCTGCTCAACGAGACGCTGTTCTTCGGGCTCGACCATGCGAGAGAGAAAGTTCGCTCTTGGGTTCACGATTATAACCACAGGCGCCCGCACTCTTCCCTCGGCTATGCGACGCCGGCGGACTATGCGGCCGCGCTCACCGCAACAGGCGATCGGCTGCGCAACCCCGACCAGCTCCGCCGATCGCCTGTTGCTCACCCCACGCCCGCGGGCGTATCAACCGCCGGGACTCAACTCGCCGCTGGATGAAACTTCGGGGGCACGTCAGCTCAGGCCGAATGTCCGCGCCGCTTCCCGCCGGCTCCTTCCTTCAATGAAAACAAATTGTCGAACCGCTGCGTAGGTCTCCACCGCAAACATCCCCGGCCGCCCCTTCCGAATCACGCTTCGGAAATGGTCCGCCTCCAATGTGGCCGGCTTTTACGCCGCCCTGCCGCTGCACATGCGCCGCTCATTGGCCGATTATTGCGCCGCCGCGTACAATGATTGCGTCGCAATCAATGTAATGCTTATGATAGCGCCCGAAAAAGGTGCTGAGGCGGCGACTACCAGGAAAACTTCAGCAGCCAAGAGTTGAATGGTCGCTCGATTCCAATCGTCTTTCTCTGTCTCAAGACCGTGTAGTTTCTGAGTAGCAGCCCCCCGAGGGGACCATATAGACGCGAGGTGACGTAGATACGCCAATCGAGCGCCCAGTCGGGAACACCCGCGAGCCAAGCGTCGTAATTCTTTTGCTGATCCTTCAGATTTCCGAGAAGGTTGGCCATATTGGGATCAAATGCGCGCGGATGGCTGCCCACCGAGGCGGCGATCGCTGGTAAATCGTCCCGAAAAGCCACGAAATCAAATGCAGTGCCGCGATCGGTTGCATCGACGGATGTGAGCAAAGCGAGAACTTCGTCCCTATCTCCATAAAGAGCCGTCATCACGACATAGTATAGGTTGTGTTCCCCGCTTTGCCGGAAAAAGGAGCGGATTGTTTTTATCTGCTCAGAAGGGAGGTGGGCAACGACGATCATTCTAATTAGGTTGTCATAATCCATCACAAAATCATCAAACCGTTGCAGAAGCATCTTTACTCCCATTTCCGGGGAAGCGCTCAACGCAGCGAGCAAGACCCATTTCCGAATGGAAACCGGTTGCTGGGGTTGGAAAAGAAGATTCTGCAACGCAGGGGACCAGTAGTTGAGCTGCACGGCCCACTTGATCGCATTCGTCCCCCTTTCTACGTCGTTATTGGTCAGCGTTCGATTTCCTAAATTTTCCAGATATGCATTGATGACATCATCAATGAGGTAGCCGTTTGCGTGAATCTTGTCGCGACGCTGCACGAAATCCAGCACGCGGTCACGCTGGTTATCGTCGTCGTTGAAGTCGAACAACACAGTCGCCTTCAGATCCTCGCTTGACTTAACCAAAATTTCAACCGCATTCCCGCCAACCTGTGGAACTATCTCATAGTAGACGTCAGAGCAACTGTTGAGGAGATATTCAGAAACATCGAGTTGGTAACTTGGTGGAGCTTTCTTCACGGCATCGATCAGAGTAATGTCGCAGGGTCCGCTGCCAGAGAACATCAGCTCCTCAATTGCCATTCGAGTCCATTTGACATCCTCCTTGTCGTTCCAGTCAAGCTCCGGCAGCTTCTTGATGCTTCTTAACACCCTGGCCGACAACAAGCGTCTGTAAGTATCTGATTGTAATTGGTTGAAATAGCCGAACGTTTTTGTCTGTGAGCGAGAAGCGCGGACGAAAAACGGGATCGCAGCTGAGCGGCAGTTCGCCTGTAGAGCGCCACTCATGGCGAATTCGGCGACGTCGGGCTGATCGCTACTCATGAGGCGGTAATATAAGAATGACCTTAGGGTATCGGAGCATGGCGGCTGCAGAGACGACAGCCCGAGCAGAACATTCGGGTTAAAAGCATTTTTGGAATCCTTTAGAGCCTTGATCGCGATATCGGGCTCGAATTGGATTAGGGCAGCGAAGGCGATCGCTACCTGGGAAGGGTCTTGACCGTCATTGATGATCGATGCGAACCTGTTCTTGTCCTCATCACTGAGCGTTCCCAGGTATGCGTATGCATTCAACATCTCGACAGAATTTACTGTCGAGTCGCGGGTGTCCAGAGCGGTTCTGGCAATCTGCCGGGCTTCGTCTGCGCGACCCAATAAACCCGCGAGCCAGAACCTCCCTTTTGTCGACAGACTCCCCCGGAGCTTCTCCAAAATATCGTTGTCATTATCCAGTTTGGCAAAAGCGAGATTTTTCTCGTTTGCCAGCGCGGAATCCGGCAAAAGCAGCGTGCGGTCAACTCCAAATTGCCAGAGCCGACGGGGCATTCCCGGCCATGGGAAATTGGGATAACCCTGATAGAGGGTGACATAACCGCCATCTAGACGGAAGAAGTAATGCTGATCAAGCCAGGTCCAGTATCCGACGACGACAATGATGATCGCGGCGGCTAGAGTGCCGACAGCCTTCGACACGCGCCGCCGCACGTATTCGGGTGAATAGCGCGCCGTCTTCAGCAAAAGGCCACCTATGGCAATGTCGCTATTGACAAAGAGGAGCGGATCCTTTTCGAAGGAGCCGTCGAAACTCGGGTGCTGCGGCGGAAGGCCGGCATATTCGCTTTGCAGAAGTTCCTCGACACGAGCTACAACATGGGCCATGAGACTGGTGAAGTATATTTCACCCTGCGCGCCCATACCTGCCATATTTCCATGCAGTGCCTCAATCAGTGCCGCAGTAAATGGCGATCCTCTGCCAGTTATTTCCCAAGAGCTTTCCCCCTCTTTAGAGGAACTCAAAAGAATGCGGAACTCTAGTCGGTTTTCGATGTAGCCGAAAAGTGCGCGGGCATTTTCATAGATCGCGGATCCGCCGCAGCAATCTGCCACGATGAGTATACCGCGCGCATATGTTCCTGCAAACGCTAGTCCGAGGTCGGTGCTAGTTATGAGGGTCTCCGGACGAGAGAGTATCCCATCGCTCGGGACGAGAGCAAAGGAGCCGTTGGATTTGACGCCATGGCCTGCGAAATAGAAGAAAATAATATCTCCTTCCGCGGCTCTACAGGAGCACTTGCGCAGCGCCGAGATTATCCCTTCGCGTGTCGTCTCCTCAGGTGCAGTTAGACACAGAAGCTGGTTATCAGAGATGCGGCAGGCGGTAGGAGAGAGAAGAACGTCTTTAAGACGTAGCGTTTCTCCTTCAACGGCAGAAAGCGGTGCTAACCCCGCATCGATGGGCTGGCCGACCCCGACAAGCGCGACCTGAATCGTCTCAGGAAACTTGTTGGCGCGCACGTCCATTTGCCCCTCGGAGTATCGTCAGAACCAGGATGAAAAAAATCGTTTCTCTGATGGACGAATGGCACCACCGCGGGCTACGGCCGTCGGACTGACACCGCCGGTTGTGCTAGAAATACCCACTGCGGAAAGATACACAAGACAGCCATTCAAGACGGCGATGACGTAATCCGAACCCTGCTTGTCCAGCGCCACGGCTCCGCCGATGCAGATTCCCTGAGCCACAACGAGACCCAACCATTTCGGCGACCAATCGAACGCAGACCGCAGCGTGTTCGTGACGATAAACGTCGCGCCGGAAGCACCTGCTAAAGTGCCCAGCGCCGCCCACGTGAAGAATTGATCAGGCAATGACGCCATTGGAGGTCCTCCCGCCCTGCTTGACCGCGCCACAAGGCCGCACGATTGGAAGCCGGCCAGCCCCATGGAAAGGTCCAGACCCGGTATTAGTTCATGAGCGCGGTTTGGACCAGCGGCTAGAGCGGTTTCCGAACGGTATGAATCGTTTTGGGATTCCCGAATCGGCCTTCGTCTGATTCAAACTACCCGCCGCGGAAGGAGGCGGCGGGGATGGCTCTTTCCGATGATCTTCGCGAACGAGTGGTGAAGGCTGTTGTCGAAGAAGGCATGTCGCGCAATGCGGCAGCCACGCGGTTCGGGGTGAGCACTCCGAGCGCAGTGCGCTGGGTCAAGCGCTTCGAGACCTCGGGCGAGATGTCTCCGGCGCCGAGCGGGGGAGACCAGCGCTCGAAACGGATCGAAGCATATCGCGAATAGCGGATCGCCTCGGCCAATTTCGATTTGCCGGAGATACGCGGCAGCTCGCGCTCCCAGAGATCGAACAACGCCTGCACGATGTCGCCCGGCGTCGCCCTTCGCGCCGCCAGGCGCGCCGGCGGCGGCTGACTGCGCACCTCTTCCTCGACAGCCCACAGCAGCTTCATCTGCTCGACCAGAACCGGCGGCGCAGATGAGCCCAACATCCGGCCAGACGCAGGCCGTTGGAATGCAGCAGCGCGACGACGCGGCCCGTGCCTTTGGCGCGCAGTTCCGGCGCGACGGCGCGCAGCCGGTCCGAACGGCGCGCCAACTCGGCGGCGTGGGCCAGCGCGTCCGGCAACTCCGGCTCGCTCGGCCGAGGGCCCGGTTCGAAGCGCCGCGCAGCTCCGGGCGCAAGAACGTCGTCGCGGCGAGCGCGAGCGGCCGCTCCCATCCCAGGCGCTCGGCGAGCGCCACATCGGCCACCCACCAGGCGAGGATTTCCGCTTCGGCGCGCCGTGTCGCCGGCAGCTCCCGCGCCAGCGCGACGCCGGCCGCCGACGGCACGGACAGCCGGTGAAGGCCGCCGGCGCGGGCTGGTCTCTCCCGCGCCGGCGGCGAGATGCACGGCGTCGCGCGAGGCGGCTTCGTCCTCGCGCAAGCGCAACGCCGACGCGCAAGTCGTCGCGGCGCGCTGAATCTGGTCGAGCAACGCCAACCCCGCGCCGGCGGCGAGCTCGGCCGCGGGGCCGCCGCGCGCCGGCGGCCCCGCCCATGACGGATAATCGCAGGCTATCAACGAGCTGGACGGCGGTTCCGCGTCGACGCGGAGCGCGCGCCAGGCGCCTGCGGGCGGGAAGCGGCGGCGCGGCGATGGGAGCGAGCGGTTCGGCGGGATCGAATCGGGGCATGTCCGAGCGTCACCCGCAGCGGCGCTTTGTCACGCGAACTCACGGCATAACCGCCGCGCTCGTCTGGTCTATTCGATGTCCGATAATCTGCGCTTATCGGACATGGTGGGGGCCGCCCGGGAAATCGCGAATGTCGTTCGCGTTTCATGGCTCGACAGCCCGCAAAATTCGAATTCAGGCGTCGGATTTTCGCGCTTCATCGCTGGACCGGCTTCGCGGTTCATCAGTGGACTGACGCTGGCGAAGCCCGGATATTCGTGCATCGCCCTCTCGAGAACGGCGGGGCGGACCCCGAGGTCGGCGGCCGCGATCGCCGCCGAAGCGGCGGACGGGTTTTCGTTCGGGCCCGCCATCCCGGCGGCCACGGCGTCGTTTCGCACTGACCAGTAGACCGCCGCCCGGGGAGCGGCGTGACCAGGCGGACCCACTTTCGAACCGCACGCCCCGCCGGCGCCTTGCATTCGGCTACCCCTTTGGGGTATGCATCGACTATGAATTCGCCCGCCCTCATCACCGTCGTCGAGACAGAAACCTATCTGGCGCGCGCGACGGAGATCATGAGCGAAGCCGAGAGAACGGCCGTCATCGATATGATCGCGGCCGACCCTCGAGCCGGTGATTTGATCCAAGGCACGGGCGGCATGCGGAAGGTCCGCGTTCCGCTGGGCGGAAAAGGAAAACGAGGCGGCGCCCGCCTCATCACATTTTTTCACGACGCCGACATGCCGTGCTTTCTGATCACGGTCTACGCCAAGAACGTGCAAGCAGACCTCGATCCCAGACAGCGCAAAGCGGCGACGGCGCTCACGACGCGATCCGCGCCCAATTCCGGAGATAGGACGATGGACGGCAAAGATTTCGAAAGCATGATCTCGGGTCTCGAAGACGCTCTCGCCTACGCCAAAGGAAAGCCGAGCGCAGGAACCCGCGCGCACAAGCTGAAGATCGATCGGAGCTTCATCGCCGAGACGCGCCTCAAAGCGGGATTGACGCAGGAAGAATTTGCGAAGGTCACGGGCGCGTCGCTGGGAACCGTGCGCAAATGGGAGCGCGGCGAGCGCTCCCCTTCCGGCGCTGCAGGAATGCTGGTGAGAATTCTGGCGCGCGACCCGGCTCTGGTGATCCAGGAGGCCGGAATTGGCGAGCGAACGCCACGCAAAGGACAGCGGCGCGCCAAAACAGCGGCGTGACAGGTGTCACGCTCCCCTTCGATCAGCCGCGCCGGGGCCGGCGCCTGCACGACGGCGCCCTCGCAGGCGCGGCAGGCGTATTTGGGACGCCGCGTCACCAGAACACGGAACTGCGCCGGCACAATATCGAGCCGCTCGGAAACGTCTTCGCCGATCGAATGCAGCGCGCCCTTGCAGCACGGGCAGGACTTGTCGTCGACATCGACGATGATCTCGATGCGCGGGAGATGCGCTGGCAAGGCGCCACGGTTCGTGCGGCGCTTTCTGGCCGCCCTCTCACGGTCCGGCGCAGAGCCGGCTTCCGCTTCCGCCGCCGCGGCAGCCTCTGCCTGCTCGACCTCTTCGAGCGCGAGCAGCATCTGGTCCTCGGGGAGCGTCTCAGAGCTCCGCCCGAAGCGGTGTCGTTGCATCTCCTTGATGATCTGAACGAGGCGCTCGCTGCGCGCGCGTTCGGCGAGAAGCATCGCCTTCAGCTCGTTCGGATCCTCGGGAAGCTTTTCGACTGCCTGCGCCATACCCGCAACGGAACTCGCCATCCTCGAGACGCTTGGCGAACAGACACACACCCGTGCCGTCCCAGAAAATCAGCTTGATGCGGTCGGCGCGCTTGGCGCGGAAAACATAAATCGCGCCGTCGAAGGGATCGGCCATCATCGTCTCGCGGACCAACGCCGCCAGACCTTCCGCGCCTTTGCGGAAGTCGACGGGCTTCGTCGCCACCATCACCCGCACCGCGCCGGTCGGACCGATCATTTGGCGGCTCTCAACGCCCGGATCACCGCAGTGATGGTCTTCGCCTGCGCTCCGCGTCCGACCCGAACCGTGACGCCATCGACTTCGAGTTCGATCGTCGGCGCCGAATCGATTTCCTGGCGCAGGGCGCGTCGTTTGCGCTTCGCCGGCCGCGCTGGCGCAGGTCCTTGCATGACTGCGGGGACGAACAATGGCGCGCCTGCGTCCTCGCGAGCCTCGGCCTCTTTGCGCGTCTGACGACGCCACGTAAAAAGCTGCTGCGGCGTCAGACCGTGCCGCCGGGCCACTTCACAGACGCTCGCGCCCTCCGCGAAGCTCTCTGCGACAATCGCCGCCTTCTGATCCGCGCCCCATGTCCTCCGACGCCCCGCGCCCGTGAAGACCTCGATCCGCCGCGTCGAAGCCGCTTCAGGCTCCGACATATGTTTACGCTCTGAAATCGACATGTGTCGGAGCCCCTATCACTCCGATTATCGTCGCCCCAACTCGCTCAAAACAGGTGGGATCAGAACACCGCTTACGATCGACGATATTATTGAGATATTTGATGCGGCGGATTTCGATGTCCGTTTCATGCTCCGCATTGTAGCGTTCGATCGCCGCAGTGTTGGCGCCGCTCTTGTCGATCGTGATCGTCGCCGGCGCGCCATGCTGACCAATCGCCTTGCGCAAGAAACGCAAGGCGACTTTGCGATCCCTCTTGGGCGTCCCAACGCAGCTCCGTGCAACACCGCCTCGCTCGGCTTCAATCCGCCCGCTTCGAGTTAACGTGACATCGCCCGTTAGGCTCCACCAGAGGGAGTTCGAAACTAAAGACGGCTCCACAGTCGCTCTTTTCCGCGGCCCATATTCTTCCGTAATGCGCTTCGATGATCGAGCGAGACACCGACAGGCCGATGCCCATTCCGCTCGCCTTGGTCGTTGCGAAAGGCTCGAAAAGCTTCCCTTGCATGGTCTTCGACAGACCCGGGCCGGTATCGGCTATATCGACTCTGATCGAGTTCTGCTTTTCGTTCGAGGTGGAAATGGTCAGCTGTCGCCTCGCAGAATCGTTCATGGCATCGCGTGAGTTCCGTATTAGATTGATCAGAACTTGCTTTATTTGAACACTGTCCGCGAGCACGGTGTCCTTCTCCGCGCCGAGCTCGAGAGTTACGGCGACGTTGGCCTCCTTTAGCGCCTCTGACGAGAGGTCGAGCGCCTCATCGACCAGTCTGTTCAAGCTGCAGATCGTCTTGTCGGACTCTCCGAAATCGGCGAATTGCCGCATGTGGCTGATGATCTGCCCCGCGCGCATGATCTGTTCGGTAGCCAGATCCAGCGTGTCCGCGACCGACGCGGAACGCCGGTTCTCCGGCAGTATCGCTAGCCGTTTCGCCGCCTTGAGGTAAATCGCCGTGGCGGCGAGCGGTTGATTGAGTTCGTGAGCGAGCGCGGCCGCCATGCCGCCCATAGCGGTAAGACGCTCCTGGCGCATTAGATAGAGCCGCTCCGCCTGGGATTGCCGAAGCTCGGCCTCCGACATTCTTTTCCATGTGCGGTGCAGCATTTCGGCTGCGCAGGAGATCATTACGCAACTCGTCAAGAATATACCCAAGCCCAGCCAGTCGCCCGGGGCGGAAAGAGGGCCGAACCATAAATGCGCCATCAGGGCCGCTGCGAGGGCCGCCGAAGAACCGGAGACCAGTCCGCCGAAAAGCGCCGCTATGGTCACCACCGGATAGAATGTCGCGTAAAGGACGCGTTCGCCCAGCACGTCCGTCGCTGCATAGCGCCAAAACACCCCACAAATTGCCACCACAAAGCCGATGAGCGACCGCCTCGATGCAGGCGCGGAGTAGAGGGACGCGAGCAACTCCATGAGCGCGTCCAATCGGCGGTTCAGGCTCGGCGAAAGGCTAGAGCCGAACCGTTTCTCCGAGCGCTTCTCGGTATCCAAATGCAATGTCTCCCGCCCACACGCCAACCGCGTGCATCGGCAAAACCGTTGCATCGGCGAGGCTCTGTGCAGGCTTTCACGCCCCGTTTCACATTATCTAGCGCACTGCCGCTGACTTAGTGCCGTGCGCCAAATAAGGTGTGTCAACGGCGGAGAGATTTCCGGCCGACGGTTCGGCGCAGTCGCCGACAAGAAAAAGGACCCGATCGGGCCATTTTGCTTGTCGGCGGCGAAAATTTCTCGTGGGGCCTACGAGGGGATTGCGCCCGTGTCGGCGTCGACGCTCGCCTGGTCGATCGGCGTGGGGGTCATGCGTTGTCGCGCCTTCGATTGTCAGAGCCGATAGCTGTCCCCGTTCATCTCGAGGATATGGACATGATGGGTGAGGCGATCGCGCAGCGCGCCGGTCAGACGCTGATTGCCGGGTTTTGTCGCAAATGTTTTCGAAGGTCGATATGGCCTATGATCGTCGGCAGAGAGCAGGCGGAATAGCGCGATGATCGACTTCAAGGGCAGCCATTTTGAACGCGACGTGATCCTGTGGGGCGTCCGCTGGTATATGGCGTATCCGATGAACTATCGTCAACTCGAGGAAATGATGGAAGAGCGAGGCGTCGACCATTCCACGCTCAACCGCTGGGTCGTCAAGTATGCGCCTTTGCTGGAGAAACAATTCCGTGCTCGCAAGCGCGCGATCGGATCCAGCTGGCGTCTCGATGAGACCTATGTGAAAGTCAAAGGCTGCTGGAAATATCTGTATCGGGCCGTCGACAAGGCAGGCGCGACGGTGGATTTCCTGCTAACGGCCAAGAGGGACTGCAAAGCCGCGTTGCGCTTCTTGCGGAAGGCGATCGGCCAGCATGGCGCGCCGGAGAAGATCACGATCGACAAGAGCGGCACCAACACGGCAGCGATCGAAAGCTACAATGTGTAGCATGAAACGGACATCGAAATCCGCCGCATCAAATATCTCAATAATATCGTCGAGCAGGACCATCGAGCGGTGAAGCGAGTGACGCGGCCGATGCTGGGTTTCAAATCATTTCGATCGGCTGCTGCGACACTCTCGGGGATCTAACTCATGCATATGATCCGAAAGGACCAGTTGCAGGCCAGGGGCAAATTGCGTCCAGCGCAGCAGTTCTATGCCCTCGCGGCGTGAGCCGCGTCACTCTCGGACGCCCGCGTCGCCTCCCTAGACAAAATTTGCGACGCAACCCCTGATCGCGCATATAGCTCTCGAGCGCATCGACGAGAGGCCGCCTCGACGCTCGGCTAACAGCGAGACGTTCTTACGCGTCTTGCCGTGGCGGCCTTTGAAAAGATCGTCCACACTCAGCATAATCCATTCTCCGGCGCTCGGTTGAGCGTCGCCCAGGCGATTATGTCCCGCTCACGCCGTTCGCACCAGAACCGGCAGCTTCGTTCGACGCTCACCGAGACGAAGTCGTGTGCCCGCTGGCTAAGTTGGCCGCAGGCTTCTGAGACGGCTCGGACCTTGCCATCAAGACCGCATCAGCCGCTTCAATGAAGCCATCGCCCCCGGGCCCCGCGCTAATCCATGTGGGAGGAATGGGTATCTGTGGAAGGTCCCGCGTGACTGTGCTGACGCCGACCGTGTGCCGGAAGAAGCCGAACATGGGCGCGTCGTTGACCGAG